>CAYPCL010000001.1:0-14748 GCA_964409215.1 uncultured Candidatus Saccharibacteria bacterium
ACCTGAAATGAGATAAGGGAAACTCTCTTAAAAACTCCTCTTCAAATAATAAGGGAGAATATAAGCAACAAGCCCCTGATAGAAACCAAGTACACTGAGACCAGTTTGGTGGATTTGCTGGCCGAAGAATATCCCGTTCTGAAAGAGAGATACGTGGATCTTTTGGGAGAGAAATTGGGAATTACCGAGCCGATATTCGACTTCTATAATAATGATTACAAAGAATTTGAAAACTCGGTAAACGAAGGGGTGAAAAATGCCAAATCAACCATTCAGGAAACTTTTGAAGAAGCTCCGAAGAGCGGATTAAACTGGATAAGCCAAACATTGGCCAGAACAATCGGTTTGGATTTTGGAGGGAAAATCAGCGACCAGGTGGCCGGAACCGGAGTTTGCCGGGATGTTTCCGATTCCAGTCAATGCCGGGAAAGCGAAACCTATAAAGAAGGGCAATGTTGCGACGTCGGCCAATCCTTAGCTTGTGTTCCCCAATCTCGACCGATTGATTCTTCTTGTAAAATAGAAGAAGGGGAAATATCAAGCCCTGATGAAACAACTTGTTACTATCCCGATTGCCGCAGCTGCCGGGTGGTCAATAAAGAAGAAAACTGTAAGGATGATGAGTATTACGAAACGATTTATCATCAAGATATTGATAAGGAAATCAAACTTTGTTGTACAAACAGAACGGAGAAAGAAGAGGAAGGGGAAAAGTTCTGCTGTGTCAATGTAATGAAATGCGTAACCGATAAATTAACTTCCCACTTGAGAGGCTCTATGGTTGACATAATGAAAGGAACCGTTCCCTTGAATAACATTATATCGGACTCGGTTCGGGAGTCTTTTGAAAATAATTAATTATGAAAAAGCTCAAAAAACCAATCACTCTCATTATAATTATCTGTCTGCTTTTCCAGTTTATCCCGGCTCAAAAGGTGGAAGCCAAGGGTATTTTAGAGTTGCTAAACGATCTCTTTAGAGGAATAAACGTCCCTGACGAAGTGAGGCTGACTGATGAGGGCGATATAAGAATAGGGAACTGGAAAGTCGCCGACTGTATAACCAAAGATGACCAAGGCAAATGCACCAATCCTTTCTCTAATATTAAAATAGCCGAGGACCAAATTGAACTTAAAGACAATCAGGGAAGATTAAATATAGTCAACCCGGACATCTTAAAAATCTGTGAATTGGGAATCCCCGAACCCCCGGTGGAAGGAGAATCTTTAACTGAAAAAGAAAAAAGGGCTTTAAGAGCGGCTTGTAGCGACCTTTACAGAATTCAGCAGGCAGCCGCTCGCCAAGCTTATTTTGCCAAGAAGATATTCAATAACACCGATCCTTTTTCCGAATGTCTCTTTTTAAGGAACTGTAAAACCAACTGCAAGCTGAGTTTGGGGGAAATTAGCTATGTTATCAGCGCTTTGGATATTCTCCTTTCCATAACACCGGTTGGCATTGCCAATATAATCAAGAAAATAGCTGATTTAGCTAGAAAAGCAAAGGAGATATACACTCTTTATAACAGACTGAAATCCCTTATTAGAGAAGGTATAAATATTTTGAAGAAACTCCGAGAAACGGCTGTTAATTTAGTGACTTTCTTTGAATCGTTGGGCAGGGTTTTAGATATAGCCATGGACGGCGATTTTGTAAAAATGTTTGAGCGCTACAGCGAGAATTTGGGGAAATATTCCCAGGCGAAATCAGAAGCCAGCGGTTTAATAAAAGAGATTTACGATAAAATAATGCAAGTGAGCAGGAAATTAAAAAGCATTGAAGGAATAGAATTCCTCTTCGTTAATAACGAAGAAGGAGCTGAAAAAAGAGAACTACTTGAAAGAATAGCGGCTAACTTCAGTTATAATTTTGAATCAATTGAGCATCTCTTTTTCCGCCTTACTGCCAACGGAAAAATTATCGATGAAGAAAATTATAATGAAGGGTTTGTTGATTGTCCGTCAGAATCAATTAAATCCCAATGTAAGATAATGGAAGATAAGAGCACTATAAGGCAAATAGAAGCGAGAACTATCTCTATTCCTCTTTCTGGAACCGAACATTCGGCTTCCTTGAATACTATAACCGAAAAAGTAACCTTATATCTCTCCGCTGAAGAATACGAGGTTTCTCTTCTGGAAAATCAGGAATGCGGAGAAGAAGAAATGATGCTTAGAGATAATTGTCGGGCCTTGGAAGAAGATGGCAAATGTATTATCGAATGTCCGCCGGTAACTCTTAAAAAAGAGGTTTCCCGAGAAGATTTGGAAACATTTGGAGAAACAAAAGTCCAATTTCCCGAAGTGGGAGCGGAAATAGTCATTGGCTGTCCCGCTTACTGCGATATTACCTGCTATGAGCCGGCCAATAGGGATGGGGGTGAATCCTGGTTTGATTATTTTAAGGAAGTATATGAAAATGCTTCAACTAGCAACCGCTGGTTAAATCGCAATATAAATTTAAAGGGTTCTGATTTTAGTTTTTACCCCCACTGGAACTCTAAAATGAAAAGAAAAAGCATAATAAATATTTTAATAGATACTTCTTTTCATTTTTCTGATAATGAGTGGTTCACCAGTGAATTCGTAACATCAACTATTGCAATTTTAAGAGATGAAAAAATTGAGAAAATAAGAGAAGGAAACGAAAAAATAAAAGAAGAGAAAGAGAACTTAATAAGTTTAAATGAGGTTATTCAATACTGGGAAGAAAATACAGAATCAAAATTTTGCTACAATATGGACGAAGCCGTTTCCTACAGCGAAAACTGTCCTTTTGATAAAGACTTAGTGGAGTATGATTGGGAAAGATACTTATCCATATTAGATAAGATTGACTACCTTGGTTTTCAAGAATTAATCAGTAATTTTTTGCCTGATTTTGAATCTTCTTTTGAACTTTCTAATTCTCTGGGAATAGAGATATTTAAAAAATTTTTAAATAATTTTCCACTTAAATCCAAATTAAATATTGCAATAGGTAATATTTTTGGAGAATTAAAAGACAATGTGAAAGAAATAAGGGATTATTCCAAAGAGCTCAACGAAATTTGGTTCTCTAAAGAGAGCGAAAAAGAATCAACGAAAGTTTTATCATATTACATTAAAAAAATAAAGGAAAGTAAAGATATATCTTTAACAATTCAAAATCTTTTAGAAGAATCGAAAAACGAATATGAGAGATTGGTAGAAGAAGAATACGAATCCGATGATCCTCCCCAAAAAATCAAAGATGTTAAAGAGGTTTTGGATGAAGTAGAAGAAATCATAACTGAATTTTTAACCAATATTAAAGAATGGGAAACAAATGAAATGAACGGAAAAACCATTGAAGAACTTTACTATTTCACTAAATTAGTGGAGGAAATGGAAATAACCCTCTTAAATAAATTGACTGAATTGACTAATAAAGTTAAGGAACTTAAACCTACTCTGGAAATCCCCGAAGGAACAAGTTTTGACGAGTTAACTCCTTTTGGCGTTCTGGAAGAAAGATTCAAGGAAGCGAAAAAAATATTTAATGAAATAGAAAATATAATCAAAACAGTTAATATTTCTTATGAAGAGCTTAGCGGTAAAACGGGAGAGGATATTGGCGTTATTGAAAGCGATTTAATTATTATTGAAAATGAGTTGGAAGAACTGAAACAAATTATTTTTGGAGATGAAGAGATTGAAAACGGCTGTTCTATTCTGAGTATCTTTACCGGGTCCTCCGCCGTTAATCCGCTGAAATTGGAAGAAAACTGCCGAGAAACAGATTTTTCTCCTTTAAAAGACGAAGGATTATTGGATGCCTGTATCTTAAGAGATCAGATAAACTCTTATTTAACCGAGGCCGACTTAAAATTAGAAGTATTTCTAAGCCAGGAGAATGTCAAGCAATGGTGGAAGGAAAGAATTTGTTTGAATGAAGAAGTTGGAGCTTGCGCTGATAGTAAGGGAATAGCGTTTGAGCTTTGCCAGGAGAGATGTTTGGATTTTGCCGAAAAAACAATAGGCGAAGGAGTGAAAGAGCTGATGACTGAGGATTATAAAGAAAAATGCAATAAATTAAAAGAGTTGGAGGATTTATGGAAAGATTGCCAGGTCTTCGAAATTAGCAAAGCGGCTCTAAAAGACAATTGTAATCAATTTTCCGGAGATAAAAAATCAATCTGTGAATTAATGCGGGAAGATTTTGAGAATTTAGCTGATTATTCTCCGAATGATGCATTGGAAATATCCGATCTGGCGAATTTATTGACTAATCAAGCCAAAGAGGATGATGATTTTCAAAATGAAAAACTGGATAGAGTGGAGAAAATCTGCTCTATTCAAACAGAAAGTATTAAGGGAACCTTAAGAGAAATAATGGATGTTTACGCCGTTCTCTTGGGTATTAAATCGGGAACCGCAGCCTATGAAGGGATAAAAACCTCTTATGAAGACATTAAAAGAGCTTATAACAATGTTAAGAAGTTTATTGACTCTATTAAGAATCTTTCCGAGGATCTCAATGAAGAGAGTAGTGAATCATCGGGTGTTAATGTAAAACTGGTGGAATGTATTGCCAAACCGGCTTCGGGCTGGGAAGGCCAAAACAGCGCCAGAGGAGGTCCGGTCTGTCCGGAAATAGATTATCTTTTTTCCATAGTTAGAGCCAACTTCAATTCAATAAGACAACTCTTGAAACATCTAGATATTCTCAGGAGAAAGGAAGAATGGGTTGATTTAGAAATAGCCGGGTTGAGAATGAGCCTTTTTAAAAAGTATCCCGTCAAATATCTGACCGAAGCAGGATTCCCCAACCCTGTCCAAGAGGTCTATAAAGAAGCGGATAATATTGAGGCCAGAAGCAGGAATCTTTGGGCTATGGCCACTGCCCTTAATTTCGCTGCCTCCAATTGCACTTGCGGTCAAAGCTACTGTAAACTTCCTCTTTGTATATCCGGTTTGCCTTTGGCTTTGGAACCTCTTTCCAATCCTTACTGCTATCTCGTCTATATTTTAAGATATCCCATGAAACATCAAATAAAGGTTCTGGAAAATTACCTTAAATAAGTTTAAAATAGAAAGAAGATGAGTAAAAAATTAATCACAATTTTCATTATTCTAACACTGCTTTTGGCTCTTTTGAATATATTCTCCCGAGGAGAACAGACTTCGGCCCAGCAATATTTCAGCGAACCCGCCTGCAACCAAATCATACCGGTGGGAGAAGCTTATGAACAAACCATCCTCCTTCTCAACGAGGTTTACCGGCAATTTATTGAAGGGCAACATCTTCTTTCTCTGGCCGACAAACAAGGGGAGACAGCCCTGGCTGAAATGAAAGAAAAAGAAGATTTCTGTGATTTCTCTCTCTGTAGCCCCCAGGTAGTTGATCAAGGACCTGATTTTAAATTAAAACTTGATTATCTTTTTGGAATCAAGACTTTGGCCGGAATACATTTTCCTCTTTGTCAGGGTAAAGAATGTATCGGAGAACCTTGTCCCGATTTAGCCAAATATCTCAAGGAATTAAAAGCTGTTAAAGACGGCCTAAAGGGTTCTTATGAGGTTATTAAAGATATTTTTGAAGAAGAAACCATCCCTTTAACCTTGGATACATTAAGAGAAGAAAATGAAGAGGTGGGAGATTTGGTTACCCGGCCGGAAATGGCTTTCAGGCAGCTTTCCTTGGCTAGAGCCTGGCTTCATTCCTCTACTGTTTTTCCCAATAAGAAAAATTGTATGCCCACCGACAGCGAGTTGAATAAAATAGCCGAGGGAGAAATGGGAAATCGCTATCCGATGAGATGCACCGAAGCTTTAGAGCGGGGAATTTACTGGCCCAAACCCTGGTCGGAAGAATGTGACGATGTCTGCCAAAACGAAAGAACCCCTACCGAAGAATGTAAGCAGTGCTTGGCAAAATGTGAAGGAAATTCCAACTTAGCGGATATAAACTGCAAGATATATGATAAATGCAGTGATGTCTGCCAAGAGGGAAAATACGATAAGAAATGTGAAGAATGCCTTTGTACCAACAGCCAGGGAGAGCCGATGAATGAAGAAAGCTGTATTTCTTGGATCTGTGGAGGCAGTTATTATAACTATGTCTGCTGTTATGAAATACCCCTCGGTTCGGAATATGAAAATATAGAATAAAAATATGAAAAAATACTTAATAATCTTCCTTTTAATTCTCATACCCTTGCAGGTTTTCGGGCAATTCGGAGTAAATTACCCCGTTTCTCCGGTTACCCAAGAGACAATAAACCAAAGTAGCACTCTAGGGGAAACAATAAAATACATAGTTTCCTGGGTTATCCTTATTGGAGCCATTGTTGTTTTCGGTTCTTTAGTAGCCGCCGGCATCCAATATCTCACTTCTATGGGAGAACCCCGGAAAACAAGCGATGCCAAGAGTAGAATTGTTAATTCCTTTATCGGCTTTATAATTCTCCTTGGCTCCTATATTATTCTGGTGACTATAAACCCCCAATTAACGGTAATGGAGATAAAAAGAGAACCTGTTAATATAGAAAGGCTGATTGTCTCCGAAGAAAGTAGTATTACTCAGACAAGCACTCCTAAAGAAAGAGAAAAAGAAGTGGAAGAAAAAAAAGCTAAACCTCTTCTTCAAAGCGTAAAAGAAACAATTGGAGGTATTTTAAAGAAAAAGGAGGGAGGAAGCATTAAGGCAGTTAATTTTAAAGACTTTCCAATTAAGGGATTAGTTCTCTCCGATAAGGAAAATGAATATAAAATTATTTTCTACCAATATGAAAACTTCAAAGGGGAAGCTAGGGAATTTATAAAAGAGAAGGGAGAGAAAGAATTTGTTCAAGTAATCTCTTATGATAAAAACGACCTGAAATACTCCTTTATATCCGAACTTAAGGGAAGAGAGGTCGAATTGGAAGACGGGGAAGTAAGAAATATTACTGAAAACGATTATCACGACTTCGGTTCAAAAGACGGCATCATAGCTCCTCCTCTGTCAATGAGAATAATAGGAATCGGACCGGGAGTTTATATCTACAGCTGGGACGGGGATCAGAGATATCTTACTAGAAGTGTTGCTAATTTAGGGTCTTCGGAAATGGATTTTGACGACAAAACAACTGCAGTGGAAATAAAAAATGATATCGGTGATGATTTTCTGGCAATTTTATTTGACCATAATAATTTTGAAAACAGATTTAGGCTATTCTTTGAAAAAAAGATTAGAGAAACCGTTATTGAAGACAACGGGAAATACGGTTATCAAGAAAAACTAATAGGAAACACTTTAAGTAAAGAAAAGACTTTTGTCACCGAATCGGGTGGACAAGACGGAGACCGGTACGGCAAAGTTAAAAAGCCCTCCTCGTTGGCAATTCTCAGATTAGATGAAGCCGACGCCTGTAAGGAGGTTCGACTCTGCACTACGCCGGAATTTGCCGGAGATTGCCTTGTTTATCTCTCTCCCGACCAAGAAATAGACTGGCAGGAGGAGAGAGTTAATGTTGGAATTCATAAGCAGCCTATGCCTCTTTATGAAACAATAAATATTCCTCAAGAAAAAGTAACGGTTAGCTATAAGGATAAGGAAGATTATGAAAATTTAGAAACAAGGGAAGTGGAATTTAACGACCACATCTATTCCATAAAAATAAAAGGAAATTGCCTGGTTAACCTCTTTGAAAACACAATAACCGGCAATGAATGGGACAGAGGCGGACCGGGTACTCATTCGGAGAACTTTATTTCCAGTAAAACAACTCTGGTCGGCCACCCCATAACTGACTGTATGCCCTGGTTAAAGGGATTATTTAGAAAAATAGACACAGAATCCTGTGTCTCTTCAATCAGCGTCTTTCCTATTGAACCCCTTAAATAGAGCTGGGTTTTATCAAAACTCGTCTTTCCGGATCTCGGCCTTTGCTTTCGGTTTCAACATCATTTCTCTCATTAAGGGTGAGGTGAATTATTCTTCTCTCGTAAGCTGACATTGGGGGAAGGATTTTTTCTTCCTTGGTTAAAGCCACTTCATCGGCTGATTCTTTGGCTATTTCCTTTAAATGATTTATTTTCTGCTCTTTGTAATTATTGATGTCAAAATCAATAAAAACCTTTTCCCCCAACTCGCGGGAAACCAGCTTAGCTAAAAGATATTGAATATTATTTAAAACAATTCCTCCTTTGCCTATGTAGATCTCGGGCTCTTCGCTTTGAGATTTAAGAAAAAAAGTATTATCTTCCACATTTATTTTACCTATTTTTTCCAGTCCTAATTTTAAGCAAAATTCCTTAATTATCTTCTTTATTCTTTTTTCTTCTTTTCTTTCCATGGTTTTCTTATTATATATTGCTCGGTTATGGAAAACAAGGTACTGACTATCCAATAAAGACCGATAAGAGACCCTAATTTCCAAACTATTAAAACAGTTATAAAGGGGAAGAAATATATCATTTGTTTCTGCATCATAGAGCCGAAGCCTTTGGAGTCTTTTTTGTCCCCCGAAGAAACGGACATTGAAAGTTTGGAGTGAAAAAACTGAAGAACGCCTGCCATGACAGCTAAGACCAAGCTGGACTGGCCGAGATTGATTATCCCCAAAAATGTTAACTCCAACGTTCCGGGTTGGGGGATAAAACTATAAAGAGAGGATTTTAAAGCTTCCGACTCCAACCCCCTTAAAAAAACTTGATAAAGGGCTATTAATATCGGCAGTTGGATAATAAGAGGAAAACAGCCGGAAAGAGGACTTATTTTTTCTTTCTTATAAAGCTCCATCATCTCCTGGGACTGCTTCATTTTGTCATCCTTGTATTTATTCTGTATTTCCTTGAGTTTGGGCTGAATTTTGCTTAGAGCTTTTTGGGATTTGGCCGCTTTTAGGGAAATCGGCGAAAGAACAAGCTTAATAATCAAGGTAAGTAAAATAACCGCCACTCCCAAATCGTGGCCGGGGAAGAAAACATAAAGAGCAACCAATATATTGAGAAAGGGTTGATAAAGAACCGTATTAAAAAAAGAAATGATAAAATTCATTTTTCTAAGGAAGATCTATTCCGCCCCGGGACCAGGGACCGCATTTTAAAATTCTTTTCAGACCTAAAAATAAACCTTTTAGAAAACCATACTCCTTTAGGGCTAAGATAAAATAATCGGAACAACTTGGATAAAAACGACAATGGGAACCCAAAAGGGGAGAGAAAGATCTTTGATAAATTCTTATTAATTTTATAACAACTCTTTTCATTTTAACAAATCGGCTTTTTTAAGCAAACTGCCAATCTCTTTTTTGAAAGATGAGAAGAGTTCTTCTTTGCTTTTTCCTTTGGCAAAAAAAACAATATCATATCCTTCTTTAATGGCTTCTATTTTTTCCCTAACCGCTTCCCTTAGGATTCTTTTAATTTTATTCCTGACTACGGCTTTCGGGGAGACCTTTTTGGAAACGACAAATCCGAATCTTTTTAAGGGGAAATTGTTTTTTTTCTTTTTTAAAATTAAAAAATCTCCTTTAAAAGATTCTTTTATCTTTTTAAAATCCTGGAAGTCTTTTTCTTTTTTTAATCTGTTTTTTTCAGCCAGCATTAAACGGTTAGTTTTTTTCTTCCTTTTTTTCTTCTCTTTTTTAGTATTTTTCTGCCGGTTTTGGTTTTATTTCTTTTTAAAAAACCGTGGGTTCTTTTTCTTTTTTTCTTTTTTGGTTTATAAGTAATACTCATATGTTATAAATATAACTTTTATTCTTAAGATAATCAAGTTTAATTGGTTTTAGCTATTTCAAACAAGTTTTCCACAAGTTATTAACATAAGGATTCTTTTTGTTGATTTTTGGGGAAGCTTGCATTATCCCTTAAAGTAGGATTATAATAAACTATATCAAAAAGCCTTATGGATAATAAAGAATTATGGCAATCGGTTCTGGCTCAAGTCCAATTTTCTGTCTCTAGAGCCAATTTTGCCACTTGGTTTAAAAATACAAAAATAATCTCCATTGAAGACGGGAAAACAATAATTTCAGTGGAAAACTCATTCTCCAAGGAGTGGCTTTCCAATAAATATAGTTTTTTGATTTTAAAAATATTAAGAGAATTAAAACCGGAAATTAAAAGTATTGATTTTATAATAAACCAAGATGAAGAAATAAAAAAATACCGAAGAAGAAAAGTGAACAAAGAAGAGCCCCAGCTTTCTTTTAGAGAGTTGGTGGTGGATCAAAAAACAAACCTTAATCCGACTTATACCTTTGAAAAATTCATTGTTGGAAGATTTAATGAAATGGCCCAGGCAGCCAGTTGGTCCATTTCTAAAAATCCGGGGGCTGTTTATAATCCTCTTTTTATTTATGGGGGAGTGGGATTGGGAAAAACTCATCTTCTTCAAGCAACCGGTAATAAAATAATTGAATCGACTCCCGATAAAAAAGTAAAATACTTTCCCTGTGAGATGTTTGTTTCGGGGATAATAGGAGCTATTAAAAACGGGAATATAGAAAATTATAAAAGAAACCTTAAAAACCTTGATGTTTTAATTATGGATGATGTCCAGTTTTTTACCGGAAAAGAGAAATCTCAGGAAGAATTTTTTCATATTTTTAATCTTTTTCATCAATCCCAAAAACAAATTATCCTTTCCTCGGACCGTTCCCCAAAAGTTATTCCGGGATTAGAAGAAAGGTTAAGATCAAGATTTGAAGGAGGGATGTTGGTTGATATAGGGACTCCTGATTTGGAAACAAGAATAGCAATTCTTAAAACAAAAGTTGAAGAAAAAGAAATAAAACTGAATGATAATATAATAGAATACATCGCCTCCAATATTAGAACTAATATTAGGGAACTTGAAGGTGCCTTAAATAGACTTCTTTTCTTTAAAAAGATAAACAATAAAGATCCCAATATAAATGATGTTAAAAAGCTTCTTTCTAATATAATTTCCATTCCTAAAAAAACAGTAAACTTTAAAAAAATGATTAAGATTATCAGTGAATTCTATGATCTTAATAAAGATGATTTACTTAAAAAAACGAGAAAAAAGGAAGTGGTTAAACCAAGGCAAATAGCAATGTATATTTTAAAAGAAGATCTTAATGAATCTTATCCCTCTATTGGTAGAAAATTCGGAGGGAAAGACCATACCACCGCAATTTACGCTTATAATAAAATTTCGGAAAATGTGAAAAATAATAATGATTTATTTTCTGAAATTAATTTAATTCGCCAAAAATTATACAGTTAATAAATTGGGGATTAATTGTTTTAAAATTGTTAACAAATAAAGACCATTAAAAGTTATTAAAAACTACCCCATTATTATTAACAATAAATTAACAAAATAAAAAAAGGGTCGGCCCTTAAAAACACTATAATAATTATACTTTATCACAATTATTTAACGAGCTAATAATAATGATAAATTAAATAATATATTATTAATATTATGAAAACAAAAATATTAAAAGAAAAATTAAACCAGAGCGTAAACATAGTTGAATCTTTAACAAAGAAAAATATCAACCTACCCATTCTATCTAATCTTCTAATAGAAGCAGAAAAGAATTTTCTTAAATTAAGCGCTACAAATTTAGAGAACAGTATTATTTGGAATGTATTAGCTAAAACTGAAAAAGAAGGAAAAATATGTATTCCTGCTTCTTTTTTTAAATCTCTGGTTAATTTTATTAAATCTGAAAAAGTAAGCTTAAATTCCAATAAGGGAAACTTAATATTAAAATCCCAAAACAAAGAAGAGACTCAAATTCAAGGAGTTGATCCTAATGATTTTCCCATTATTCCTAAAATTGAGAAAAAAAATTCAATAGAAATAGAAGGAGAAAAAATAAAAGAAGCCCTAGAACAGATAATTAATATTCCTTCAACCTCTCAATTAAGACCGGAAATTTCGGGAATATATTTTTCCTTTCAAAAAAATAAGCTTTACCTAGTGGCTACCGATAGTTTTAGATTGGCTGAAAAAGTTATTGAATTAAAAAATAAGGCGGAAAAAGATTTCTCTTTTATTATTCCCCAATTCACCGCCAAAGAGTTAATTAGTATTTTAAGCGTTAAGATGGGTAAAATAAAAATATATTTTGATTCCAATCAGGTGATGTTTGAGTGGGTTGGAGAAGGCGATTATCCCGAAATACAATTCTCCTCAAAGTTAATTGAAGGAGAATATCCCAATTATGAGGAAATTATTCCCAAGAAACACTTAGTTAGTTTATTAATTGAAGATAAAGATGATTTCCAAAATAAAATTAGAAAAGCCGGTTTATTTAGCGGAAGAATTTCAGAGGTTAAAATAACCTTTAATGGCGACAACTTGGAGATATTTTCCCAAAACACAGATGTGGGAATGAATAAATCATATCTTCCCGTAAAAAAACAAGAGAAAACCAAAGAAAAAGAGGTAAAAACATCTTTTAATTATAAATTTCTTTTAGACGGTTTAAATAATATTAAAAGTTCGGAAGTTATTTTTAACTTTAATAATAACGAAGAACCAGCTAGTTTGATGCCAGTGGGGGACGAAAGCTACAATTACATTATAATGCCCATTAAATCTAATTAACTCCCAGCCAATTTTTTACTGCTTTTTCCCAGTTTTCATATTGAGGGTCATCTTTATTTAAAAAGTAAAGTAGAGAATGATTTTCTTTTAACTCCCCATTTAATATTGGTTTTTCAACAGTTCTTTTTTCCGGTTTTTTAAAATCTTCCTTGGGAAGTTTAACTAAAACCTTATTCATAAACTCGTTCCAAATAGGACCAGCCAATAAAACGGCCGGTTTTTTATTCATTGGGGTATTATCATTATTTCCCACCCAAACACCGGTTACCAATTGAGGTGTATATCCTATTAACCAAGCATCCCTATAGCTTTGAGTAGTTCCGGTTTTAGCCGCTGCTTCGTAATCGTTTAATTTAAGGTAAGAATTTACTCCAAACATCGGAGCCCTGGCTTGATTGTCTGATAATATATCGTTAATTTCCCTGGCAATTTGAGAGGGGATTATTTTAATCTCTCCCTTTGTGTTTTTTTCTATTATTTCCCCTTTGTTGTTTTCTATTCTTTTAATATATTTTAAGGGGTTCATACTCCCGTCGTTAGCAAAGACACTATATCCCATTACCATTTCCAACAATCTTACCTCTCCACCCCCTAAAACCAACGATAATCCGTATCTATTTTTATCAGTTAAGGTTTTTAAGCCAAAATTGGATATAAAATCCAAAACCTCTCCTAAACCGGCCAAGTAAAGAACTTTAACTGAAGGAACATTCCTTGATTGAGCTAAAGCCAATCTTAAATTGACGGGCCCCATATATCTATCATCGTAGTTTTGGGGATGATAACATTTAGAATTACTTTCACTGAATTCTCTATTTGCTTCAGCCGGGCAATTGGGGTTAAATTCGGTTTTAACATCCCAAATAATTGAATTAGGGGTAAAACCCTTTTTAAAAGCCAAAGCGTAAACAAAAGGTTTTATAGAAGAGCCGGGTTGCCTCAGAGAAAGAGTTGTATTAACCTGGGGGTCAAATTTACAATCTATGCCCGATTGGCATCCTTCCGGCTGGGATTCTTCAAAAAAATCCTTAGAGCCCACCATAGCCATTATTTCTCCTGTTTGGGGATTTAGAGCCAACAAAGAAGCATTAAAAGCGTTAAATTTTTCTATCTCCTTTGCTTTATTTTTAATAATTCTTTCGGCTTCTTTTTGAATATCCATATCTATGGTGGTTATTACTTTTAAACCTCTTTCGTTGAGAAAATTTCTTCCATATTTCTCTTCCAATTTTTCTTTGACAAACATTACAAAATGAGGAGCTTGAATTGTCGTCTTTCGGGGTTGGAAAACTATTTCCTTTTTTTGGGCTTCTTCCATTTCTTCCCGGGAAATATAGTTTTCTTCAAATGCTCTCCTTAGAACATAGTTTTTTCTCTCCATTAATTCATTTTTATGAGAGCCATAAGGGGAATAATAGCTGGGCATTTTAATCATTGCTGTTAAAGCGGCGGATTCAGCTAATGATATTTCAGAAACCGATTTTCCCAAGAAAGTCTGAGAGGCCGATTCCACCCCATAAAGATTAGAGCCGAAGGGAATTAAGTTTAAATACCACTCTAAAATTTTTTCCTTATCGTATCTCCTTTCCAATTCCAAGCTGAGAATTATCTCCCTTGTTTTTCTTTTAATAGTTTTGTTTTGGGTCAGAAAATAAGATCTTATTAACTGTTGAGTAATAGTTGAAGCTCCTTGGACCGGCTTTTTTATTTTTAAGTCATACAAAACGGCCCTGGCTATTGCTTTTATATCTATCCCTTCGTGTTTAAAAAAGTTTTTATCCTCAGTGGCTATTATTGTATTTACTAAACTTTGAGGAGCTTTTTCCAAGGGGATTAAGGTTCTTTTTTCCTCTCCCGACATTTCATAAAGAAGAATTTCCCCGGTTTGGTCGTAGATTTTAGTTGATTGATAAATTATTCCCTCAGTGAACCGCTCCGGCCGGGGAAGGTCTTTAATTATATTTATAAAAAGAGCAAGAGCGATTAAAAATAAAATTATTAAAATATTAAGAGCCATTTTTAAGGGCGAGATTTTTCTTTTCTTGTAAACTCGTTTTTTTCTTTTTCTAATGGGCATAATTTTAAAAACCCCGTCTTGGAAACGGGGTTTTCATTTATTCTTCGTCTTCTTCGTCTTCTTCGTCTTCTTCTTCGTCTTCATCATCATTAGTATCTTCTTCTTCAGTATCTTCTTCTTCAGTATCTTCTTCT
>CAYPCL010000001.1:14848-33042 GCA_964409215.1 uncultured Candidatus Saccharibacteria bacterium
AGTATCTTCTTCTTCAGTATCTTCTTCTTCAGTATCTTCTTCTAACTCTTCGTCAGCTTGGTTGAAAATATTTTCAATCATCATATTATCTTTTTATTTTTTTCGTTTTATAGCGACCTTTGTTCTAAAGATTTATATGAAGTATAGCTTATCTGTTCCCCCTGTCAAGCCCCACAAGACGGCTGGAGCAAATAGCCACAGCCAGGGCATCGGCGGCGTCATTCGGTTTAGGCAGCTTTTTTAAATTAAGGGTTTTCTTCACCATTCGTTGAACCTGTTTTTTGCTGGCTTTTCCGTATCCGCAAATTCCCATTTTTACCTCCAAAGGAGTTAATTGCTTAAGGGGAATTTTTTTCTGGGCGGCTGCCAGCATTATTACCCCCTTAGCTTCACTGACCGGCAGTCCGGTTTTTAAGTTTTTGAAGAAATAAATGTTTTCCACCCCCAAACAATCAGGATTATTTTTTTTTAATATCTTCCTAAGATCCAAGTAAATTTTTCTCAGTCTTTTTTCGCTATCTTGACCGGCCTTGGTTTTAATAACCCCGTAATCCAGACAAACCAACTCCTTATTTGTTTTTTTTATCACCCCGAAGCCGGTTGTTGCCGTTCCGGGGTCAATGCCGACTATTATCACATTTTTATATTAGAATAAATTTCCTGGACATCATCCTCGTTTAAAAGATCTTCAAAGAGATTTTGATATTTTTCTTTGTTTTTTACTTCCACCTTTTCTTTGGGTTCCCAACCTAGGGAGCTTGATTCAATTTCAATTCCTTCCTTTTTGAGTTTTTCTTTGACTTTTTCCAACTCTTCGGGCTTGGTTGTTATTTCCACGTTTTCTTCTCCGGTCCACTTAAAATCTTCGGCTCCGGAGTCAATTATTTTTAATTCCAATTCCTCGTTTTTGGGAGGATTTTTCAATATTATTAATCCCTTTCTTTCAAATAACCACTTTAGAGAACCTTCATCGGCGATTTTCCCCTTATATTTTAAAAGAGCCTGCTTAACAGCCGTGAAAGTCCTGTTTTTATTGTCGGTAATTCCTTCAATAATCATCTTTACTCCTTCTGGGGTCAAGGCCTCATAAACCACTTCCTGGAGGTTCCTGCCCTCAATCTCACCCGAACCCCTTTTAATAGCTCTTTCTATGTTGTCGTTGGGCATATTAAACTTCCTGGCTTCATCAATAGCTTGTTTTAATTTGGTATTTTTTTCCGGATTTTTTCCTTCCCGGGCGGCCATGGAAATAAGGCGGGATAACTTTGAAAAGACTTTTCCCCGCTTTTTATCCTCAGCCTCTTTCTTGTGTTTAATTGTAGCAAAATGAGAATGACCTGACATATATATAAATATTAGAATAAAAATTCAGCAAAATCAATCATATATTTTTTTAATAATTATCACCGCCAAGGCGGAAAGAAAAGCTATAATCAAAGCTAAAAGCAAATTGTTCTTTCTTTTTGGATCTTCGGCTTTGGTTTTTTCTTTAGATTCGGATACCTCTTTGGTTGAAGTGGCTTTCTTTGAGGTAACATTTTCGGTTCCCGGGCTGGCTTTCTCGCTCCAATACCAGCTATTCTCACCCCGATTAAAAGATTTTCCCAAGGGGGCGTTTTGATAAGCTATTTGATAAACAAATTTCCCATTGGGATTTATTAGAATAAGTTCATCACGGCTATTCTGAAGTTTTATTCCACTCTCCTTTCTTTTTAAAACCAAGAAATCCTTAGCTGCTATTTTGGATTCTTCGGGGAAAACGTAAATTCCCGGAGTACCGAAACCGTCTCTAATCTTCCAATTAAAAAGTTCCACTTCAAAATCATTGTTATTAAACAATTCTAGCCATTCCTTTTTCTCATCCAAGCCCCGGGGCGAGGGCATAATTTCATTGATTAAAATATTGCCGGGATAAAGTTTTTTAACCATTAAATTTTCTTTTCCCGGACTACCTCCGGCCTGGAAGCTGTTTTGCCAAAGATTTTCTCCAACTCTCTCCATTGTTCTTTTGGTTTCATTGTCACCGGCCTGCCAGCCGTCAACTTGATCCACAACCTTCCCTTTATTATTAATGAGTTTCAAATTTTCTCCGCTGTTTTCCAAAGCCCCGCTGTAAATGAGATCGGCTTTTATTTCAGGCAAGGTTTCGTCATCGGTTCTTTCTAAGATAAAAAAGTCCTTTATTTCTCCTTCAAGCTCAATTTCCGGAGTTCCGTCCTCGGCAATTATTTTCCAACCCTGGAGATTTATCATCTCTTCATTTTGGTTGTAAAGCTCAATCCATTCATGGGAATGGGATTCTTCCCTGCCCATCCAGGCAATTTCATTGAAAACAACCGAAGCTGAACAAAAAAGAGGGGAGAGCAGAAAGATAATTATTGGGATTAAATTATAACAATCCTCCTTGTTCATATTTTTCTCCTAAATAACCATAGGCTGCCTTAGTAGCCACCCTTCCTCGTGAAGTTCTCTTGATGAATCCAATCTGCATCAAGTAAGGTTCATAGATGTCTAAAATAGTTTCCTTTTCTTCATAACTGGCGGCGGCCAGGGCTTGGAGACCAACCGGTCCGCCGTTGAATTTTTTAATAATTGATTCCAATATTTTTTTATCTTTAGCCGTTAAACCTTTTTTATCTATTTCTAAAGATTTTAAAGCCTGTTCAGTTATTCTCGGGTTAATTTCTCCTTTTCCTTTAACTTGGGCGAAATCCCTCACTCTTTTTAGAAGATGATTGGCGGTTCTGGGGGTGGAGCGGGAGCATTTGGCGATTATTTTAATGGATTCCCGGTCAATGTTAATATTCAGGATTTTTGCCGATCTTTCCAGTATTTTTTCAATCTCGAAATCTTCATAGAAATTTAAGCCGAATATGGCTCCGAATCTTGATCGGAGGGGCGAAGAAAGGGATGCTAAACGGGTGGTTGCCCCTATTAAGCTGAATCGGGGAATTTCTATTTCCATTGTTTTAGCCATTGGTCCCTTGCCGATTATCAAATTCAATTTAAATTCTTCCATAGCCGGATAAAGATATTCTTCAATGTTTTTAGCCAGTCTATGGCATTCATCTATAAAAAGGATGCTTCCCGGATTGACATTAGTTAGGATAGCGGCCAAATCGCCGGTTTTTTCAATAGCCGGAGCAGAAATAATCTTTAATTCCTTGCCGGTTTCCCGGGCGATAAGATAAGCGAGAGTGGTTTTACCCAATCCCGAGTTGCCGTAAAAAAGAAGATGTTCAAAATTCTCCTTTCTTTGTTCGGCGGCCTTGATAAATATCTTTAAATTTTCCTTTATCTTCCGCTGTCCCACATAGTCATCCCATTTTCTCGGCCTTAAAGTTATATCCAATTCGTCGCTTGGACTTGACATAATTTAAAAAATATATTAGAATAAGAGTGTTTAACCCAAAGTCAAATAATAGGAATTTTTCTTTGAATGGAATAATCGAGTTTCGACTCAATTACTCCCGAGAAAAGTTCTGACCCGCTTGACCAAGCTGGGAAAGACTTTGGGTTAAACCCTTTAGAGCCCTTTTTTGAAAGAGACCTAAAGGGTTTAATGCCCGTCTTATTTTTTTGTTATTCGATCTATTTCTCCTATTGTGGTTATTCCCCTTAGAACCTTAATCAGGCCGTCTTGTCTCATTTCCACCATTCCCTGTTCCTGAGCCGCTTTTTTAAGCTCCGAAATGGAGGGTGAACGGAAAATCAAATCTTTTATCTTTGAATCATTGAGGAAAAACTCAAATATTCCAATTCTTCCCTTATAGCCGGTAAAATTACAATTTTTACACCCCTTGGGATCAGCTCCGGGAATTTTTAAATTTTTATTCAGCGGGGGGGTTTTTATTTTAGAAGGAATATTATCAAGCGATTGCTTTAAAGCAGCTAACTCTTCGGGAGAAGCTTTTTTAAATTTACAGCATTTAGGGCAAATCTTTCGGGCCAGCCTCTGGCCTATGGCCAGATTTAAAGCCGGTCCTATATTCTCCGCTTTTTCCCCCAGGGCTTTAAGCCTGACTATGGTTCCGGCAGCGTCATTGGTGTGGAGGGTGGTTAAAACCAAATGGCCGGTTAAAGAAGCTTGGAGAGCGATTTCAGCTGTTTCAAAATCTCTTATTTCTCCCACCAGAATAACATCGGGGTCTTGTCTGACAATAGCCTTTAAACCGCTGGCAAAATCATAACCCTTGCCGGGATTGACTTGAGTCTGGGATATCCCCTTTAAATGATATTCTATTGGATCTTCAATGGTTACTATTTTAATTTCCGGGGTTTGAATCCTTTTTAAAATAGCATAAAGAGTCGTTGTCTTACCGGAGCCGGTGGGACCGGTTACAACAATCAAACCGTTGGGTTGTTTTATTTCTCTCTTAAAGACTTCTATTGTTTCTTCCCTTATTCCTAAATCTTCCACTTCAATAAGGTTTTGGGGATTTAAAATTCTCATAACCATCGATTCTCCGTATTCGGAGGGAAGAGCGGAAGTTCTTATCTCGATTTGAGTTTGAGGAAGCTTTATGGTGAATCTTCCGTCTTGAGCCCTGTCGGTGATATTTATCTTTAAGCCTGACAATAACTTGATTCGGGAAACCATTCTCTGGTATGTTTTCTTATCAAAATCTATCAGGTCATGGAGCATCCCGTCCAGCCTTAGCCTAATTTTGGCATTTTCCTTTTTAGGTTCAATGTGAATATCCGAAGAGTTGAGGTTCAGAGCCCCTCCCAGGAGAGCTTCTGTCAGCTTGGTGATGTTGGTTTTAAACTCCTTTTTAATCAGTTTTTCAAGTTTTAAAATATTCTCGGAATTTTTCCTGATATTTTTAAATCTTGATTCTCCTATTTTAATTAAATTATTATTGGACATATTTTGAAATTTTATCCTTAATCTCAAGGGGATTATTCTTTCTTAAAGAGAATAAAAGACCTTTCCCTTTTTTCTCCCCGGCCAGCAATTCCGAGGCTTTAGCGGTTAATGATTCGTCGGGCGAATAAAAAACCCCCTGATTTCCCCAAATACAAAGAAAGTTGGAAAAACTCAGCTTCTTGAAGCAAAAAGCCAGCTCCTTGGGGGAAGATTTGGTTTCCTGAAAATCCTTTGCTGAAAGAAAAACCCAATTTAAATTATTGTCGGAAACTTTTATTTTTCTCAAAATTCTTCTCAAAAGAAAAGAATCCTTTTCTTTCTCGAATTTATAAAGTTGGAAAGATATTTTTTCAAAATCTACCCCTTGTTTGGCTAGAAAGGATATTTTCTCCAAACTTTCAAAAGTGAGAGAATTGGTATTTTCCAAAATACCGGTTAAAAGAGCTTCTGATATATTTTTATCAAAAATCTTATTGTTTATTGAATAAAGAAGGTCAAAAATCAGTTCCGACAAAGAAAGGCTTCCCTTAACAATTAAATTAAGACTGCCGAAATCGGCTTTTTCCTGGTTATTAATACTAATAATTTCCCGGGATTCTTTAAGATCTTTCTGAGAAGGGGAGCTTATTCCCACAGCTAGCGAGAGTTTTTGGGAATTGAGAGAATTAAATTTTACATCCTCCGATTTAACTTTTCTCCCTTTTGTTTTCAGGTAAAGCTTCAGCCCTTCCGGGGATTTTTCGTAAAAGAGGCGGGAAAGATCGGCGTTTTTTACCGAAATAACAAAATCGGCTTCCGAAGAGCCGAAGAATTCTTTTTTAATTAGAAATTTGTATTTCTCGGGCAAGTAATCGTTTTTAAGATTTACATTCTTGCCTAATTTCTTTAAACTATAGAAAAGGGCTAAAGTTGCCGGGAAGTCAGATTCGTTTTCCCGGCCCGATGTTAAAATTTGAATATTGGAATATTCTTTAATCGCTTCATTTATTTTCTTTAATTCTCCAAAATCCATATTTTATTCAATTTAGCTTATTTTCCCTTCTATGTCAACGAAAATTTTTTCCAGCCGCTCTCCTCAAAAAACCCAGCTTTTAGCCGGAGAAATATTAAATTACATTCTAACCAAAAAGAAAAAT
Source organism: uncultured Candidatus Saccharibacteria bacterium (assembly GCA_964409215.1). Classification (GTDB taxonomy): domain Bacteria; phylum Patescibacteriota; class Minisyncoccia; order Minisyncoccales; family CG1-02-41-26; genus CAYPCL01. Next base: position 20,855 of record CAYPCL010000001.1, read on the forward strand.
TTAATTGCCCTTAAAGGTGAATTGGGAAGCGGTAAGACCACTTTTATTCAAGGCTTGGCCCGGCAATTGGGAGTAAAAGAAAAAGTTCTCAGTCCAACTTTTGTTTTAATGAAAAAATACTCTCTTGACCGCTCGGATTTTAAAACTTTTTATCATATTGACTGCTATCGGATTGATAAAGAAAAAGAAATAATAGATTTGGGTTTTAGAAAAATTGCAGCCAATCCTGAAAATATAGTTTGTATTGAATGGGCTGAAAAAATTAAAACAATAATTCCCCTTAAAGCTCTTTGGCTGGAATTTTCTTTCAAAGATTTCAAGAAGAGAGAAATTAAAATCAATGAAGGATAATAAATTTTTAATTATAGATTCCCACGCTCTTCTCCATCGGGGATACCATGCTCTCCCTCCCCTAAAAACAAAAGAGGGGAAGCTGGTTAATGCCGTTTACGGCTTTTCCAGCGCTTTTCTTAAATCTTTAAGAGATTTTTTTCCTAAATATGTCATAGCTACTTTTGATTCTCCCGGTCCCACTTTCCGCCATAAAAAATTCAAAAAATACAAAGCTCAAAGGCCTGTTCAGCCCCAAGAATTCTATCAGCAAATCCCTTTAGTTAAGAAGGTTCTTAAAGTTTTCGGGGTTCCCATTTTTGAAAAAGCCGGTTTTGAGGCCGATGACTTAATAGGGACCATAGTTGAGAAAATTTCCCGAAGCCAATCTTTCCCTCAACCGGAGATAATTATATTGAGCGGGGATTTGGATCTTCTCCAATTGGTCGATCAGAAAGTAAAAACTTGCATAATAAGCCGGGGAATAAAAGAAATGAAGCTTTATGACATTGAGAAAGTCAAAGAAAAATATGACGGTCTGAAACCCTGTCAGCTGGCTGATTTCCGGGGATTAAAAGGGGATCCTTCCGACAACATCCCCGGTTTGCCGGGAATAGGCAAAAAGAAGGCGATAAAATTGATAAAAAAGTTTGGAAGTCTAGAAAATCTTTACCGAAAGATAAAAGAAGAATCTCCGGACAAAACCCTTCAACAGATAGTTAATTTTAAAGAAGAAGCTCTTTTTTTCAAAGAAATAACCACAATTAAAAGAAATATTGAGTTGGATTTTAAATTAAAGGAAACCGATTTTTTATCCCGTTACGACAAAGAAAAAATCATGGCTATTTTTAAAGAGCTTAATTTTGAAACTTTAATCAAAAGACTGGAAAAAGTGGAAAGGGAGCTGGGTTTAGGCAATACTTTGAATTTGTGATATTATAAGGATAGTATGGAATCTTTTGACAAGAAAGAGTTAAAAAAAGAAGCCAAAAAACTTCTTAAAATTAAAGGCAAAACCCGGGGAGAAAGCTATTTAATCGGTCTTTATTTGAAAAAGAAATACGGTCGGTCGGGATTAAAAAAGGTTGAAGAAGCGGTGTCGGAAATCTTTAAAAAACCCTTTTCCTTTCCCAAGGGCCGGCCCCGGGAATGGTATCCCGAAGCTAAAGATGTTTTGATAATTCTCACCGCCAAATACCTTTTCAATTGGAAGGAAAAGGACCTTTTTGATTTGGGAAAGTTTCACGCTCTCCATTCTTTTACAATGAAAATTCTCCTAAAGTTTTTTGTTTCCGAGCGCCGGATTTTTGAAAATGTCTCCGATTACTGGGATAAGCATTTTGATTTCGGCTCTTTGGAGGGAGCAGAATTCAATAAAAAAGAGAAATATCTCGTTCTTAGAATAAGGGGGTATAAGCTTCATCCGGTTATGTGTCCTTTTTATAAAGGGTATTTCTATGCTATTTGCAATTGTGCTTTCAGGGGCGAAGTTTCCGTTGAAGAAACCAAGTGTATTTTCAAGGGAGATCCTTATCATGAATTCGTTATTAAATGGTAATTCTATGTTGGGAAGCTTTAAAAGAAAATTTAACAAAACAAAAGAAGACCTGGAGAAACTGGAGCTTTATCTCCAGGATCTTTCCGCTTTTCTGCCGGTTGCCCTCTGTCTTCTCTCCGGTGTTGGAAAAATATTTAATATTAACGACAGGTTTGAAAAGTTGACCGGTTACCAATTAACCGATTTAAGCGGTTCTCAAATAGAGAAGATTTTTTTGGAAAAGGGGAAAATAAGAAATTTAATAGAAAAGATTTTAAAGAGAGAAGAAGAAATTATCAGAAACGAAGAACTTATTTTAGTATCCAAAAAAAGGGAAAAAATACCGGTTGCCGTTTCAATTTCGGCCCGTCGGGACAAACAAGGAAATCTAATAGGTTATTTTATGGCCATTAATAATATAACCGAGTTTAAAAAACTCCAGGAAAATTTAAAGAAAAAAGTTAAAGAAAGAACCAAAGAATTGGAAAAGAGGGTTAAAGAGCTGGAGCGTTTCAGGAAGCTCACCGAGGGAAGAGAATTAAAGATGATGGAACTGAAGAAGAAAATAAAAAGCCTGGAAAATAAATTAAGAGAAAATGTCTGATAAATCTTTTTTAAAAATGAATAAAAAGGAATCTTTCCGGGAAGCCACCGCTCTCAAAAGAACCATTGAAGAGTTTTGGCAGATTATCCCCATTCCTCTTTCCAGCACCGACAAAAAGCTGAATATTTTAGAAGTGGGCAAGACCTTTAAATCTTTTTTTAACTATCAGGAAGAGGAGATAGTTGGCCAGAATTTGAACAAAATATTTTTTAAGGAAAAGGAGTTTAAAAAAATAAAAGCCAAACTTTTTCAAAAAGGCAGTTTGGAGGGAGAAGAAGTAGTTTTAATTTCCCGGAACAATAAGAAAATTTTTAGTGCCGTTTACGCTAAACCGAAAAAAGACAAAAAAGGCTTGATTAACGGTTATATCTTCTCTTTCCTGGATATTTCAAAAAGGAAAAAAGTGGAAAAAGAGCTTCAGGAAAAAGTCAAAGATCTTCAGCGGTTTACCAAGGAACTCAAAGAATCAAGATTGGCTCTTCTTAACATCCTTGAAGATATGAAAGAAGCTCGTAATACGGCTGAGATAGAAAAGGATAAAACCCTGGCTATTATAGAGAATTTTCCCGAGGGTCTCCTCTTCTTTAATCAGGAGAACAGATTGGTTTCTATCAATCCCAAAGCCCAGCTTTTTTTCTCAACCTTGGCCAATGAAGTAATCAACAGAAATTTTGAAGAATTGAAGCAGGAAAAATCCTTCAAACCCCTTTTTAAGGTTTTAGAGAAAGACAAAGAGGGGGATATTAAAAATATCTTGAAGAAAGAAATTGTTTTAAATAAGAATTTAACTCTGGAAATTTCGGCTATTTCGATTAACAGCCGGAATAAGAGAATCGGCACTTTAATTAATTTGAGAGACATAAGCCGGGAAAAAGTTATAGAACGCTTAAAAACCGAATTTGTTTCCATTGCCGCCCATCAACTCCGAACTCCTCTTTCAGGGATAAAATGGACTCTAAAAATGCTCTTAGACGAAGACTTGGGAAAACTGAATAAAGAACAAAAAGACTTTTTGGAAAAAACATACAATGGCAACGAGAGAATGATTCGTCTCATTAACGACCTTTTAAATGTAACCAGGATTGAAGAAGGAAGGTTTCTCTATAAAAAAGAAGAGGCGGACATAGTGGAGATTGCCAAAAAGGTTGTCCAACCTCTTAAAGATGCTGCCAAGAGAAAAAAAATAGAATTAACCCTTAAAGCCGACTCTGATATTCCCCCTTTTAAAGTTGATGCTGAGAAGATATCTTTGGTTTTCCAGAACTTAGCTGATAATGCTGTTCATTACACTGAAAAAGGAGGCCGGGTGGCAATTTCCATTAAGTATCTGGAGAAGGAAAAGGAAGTTTTAGTTTCCATCCAGGATAATGGAATTGGCATTCCCAAAGAACAACAGGAAAGAGTTTTTTCCAGATTTTTCCGGGGCGACAATGCTGTTAAAACCGAGACTGAAGGAACCGGTCTCGGGCTCTATATAGCTAAAAACATAATTGAAGCCCACAAAGGGGAAATTTGGTTTGAATCCGCTCCCGGCCGGGGGACGACTTTTTATTTTACCATCCCCTCTTAAGTTGTATTGACTTTTCTTTTTGGTTATAATAAGAAAAAGGTTTAAATTTATGTCAAAAATATTCATAGTTGAAGACGATAAATTTCTAAAAGAGCTTATCAGCAAAAAGCTCAAGAGCGAGGGTTTTGAAATAGATTTCGCCATAGACGGAGAAGAGGCTTTGGAAAAACTCAAATCCTCAAAGTCCGACTTAATTCTTTTGGATTTAATTCTTCCCGGGATGGACGGATTCAAGACCCTGGAAAAATTAAAAGAGGATGCCAAGCTTTCCTCCATGCCGGTCATTATTCTTTCTAATCTCGGCCAAAGAGAAGATATTGAAAAAGGAATGAAATTAGGAGCGGTTGATTATTTAGTCAAAGCTCATTTTACCCCCAATGAAATTGTTGAAAAGATAAAAAAAGTTCTTAAAGAATAATATGCCCGAACTCCCCGAAGTCCAAACTACAGTTTCCCAATTGAAGAAAAAGGCCCTAAAGAGGGCCTTTGTTGATGTTTGGACCGATAGCCCGAATTTAGTAAAAAAGCCGGAAAGCTTTGATGATTTTAGGAGAAAAATAAAAGGAAAGAAAATAAAAGATATCCGGCGCCGGGGGAAGAATATTATTTTTAAATTATCCGAAGGCCAGTCTCTTCTTATTCACCAAAAATTAACCGGCCACCTTCTCTACGGCTATTGGAAAGAGGGCCATTGGCAGTCCGAAGAAGAAAAAAAGATAGGGGAGGATAAAATGAACCAATATATTCACCTGGTTTTCTTTCTTGATAATAAAAAAGAAATAGCTCTTTCCGACTTGAGAAAATTTGCCAAAGTAGAATTGGCTTCCGATGAAGAAATTGAAAAAGAACTCGAAGATTTGGGCCCCGATCCCTTGGAAATCAGCTTTTCGGAATTTAAAGAAGCGATTGGCTCCGGAAGAAGTAAAATAAAAGAGGTCCTGATGAACCAGAAGATTATTTCCGGAGTGGGCAATATTTACTCCGACGAGGCTCTTTTCCGGGCGGGAATTCATCCTTTGAGAAAAGTCAAAGATTTGAAAGAAAAAGAACTGGAAAAGCTTTACCGAGAGTTAAAAAGAATTTTAAATAAAGCTTTGAAAGTTCAAGGAACCTCGGTTTCCGATTACCGGACTCCGGAGGGGAAAAAGGGCGAATTTGAAAAACTTCTTAAAGTTTACCGCCGAAAGGGTGAAAAATGCTTTAACTGCGGAGCTAAAGTTGAAAGAATAAAAATTGGAGGCCGTTCAACTCATTTTTGCCCCCATTGCCAAAAAAAATGATAATTTTTCTCTATGGTCCGGACAATTACAGAAGCAGGGAGAAGTTGAAAGAAATAATCGAAAGCTACGAAAAAGTTCATAAAAGCGGTTTAAACCTGAAAGTTTATCAAAAAGAAAATTTAGATTTTCAGGACTTTAAAAATCAATTTCAGCAGAGCTCAATGTTTCAGGAAAAGAAACTGCTGGTTCTGGAAGGCGCTCTCTCCGATCAAAAGTTTCGGGAGGAATTTTTAAAGAATAAAAACATTTTTCTAAAAACCGAAGAAGTGGTTGTTTTTCTGGAAGAAAGAAAAATTTCTTCCCAAAACAAACTTTTAAAGTTTTTAAAAAAAGAAGCTAAATGCCAGGAGTTCAAACTATTGAAAGGCCGGGATTTAAGAAACTGGATTGAGAAGAAAGGAATCAATATCGGATCAAGGGCCCTAACGAAGCTCATTGAAGCTGTCGGCGGTGATTTGTGGAGAATGGAAAACGAATTAACCAAGCTTGTTAATTATAAGAAGGGAAGGATAGAGGAAAGCGATGTTGATTTGCTGGTTAGGAGCAATTCCGAAGGAGAAATATTCCAGACCATTGATGCTATTGCCCAAAGAAACAAAAAACTGGCTCTTAGCTTATTAGAGGGGCATCTTCAAAAAGGAGACAGCCCTTTTTATCTTTTAACAATGATAGATTATCAATTTAGGAATCTGATTTTAGCCAAGTTGGATAGTTTAATCGGTTTTCACCCTTTTGTTGCCAGAAAATCCCGCCAGCTCTCCCGAAATTTCAACTTGGAAGAGTTAAAAAAAATCCATCGGAGTATTTTCCAAACGGATCTTAATATTAAAATAGGCCGGATTAAGCCGGAAGAAGGATTGAAGATATTAATTGCCGGACTTTAATCTTTTCATTAAACGTGATTTTTTCCTGGCAGCAGTTTGTTTTTTAATCGCATTCGTTTTAACTGCCTTATCCAAGGCCTTATAAAGCTCCGGAACAAGTTTTTCTACTTCTTTCCTTTTTCCCTCGGACAATGAAAGATCAACCTCTTTAAAGAGGTCTTTTATTTTTCTCTTTCTCTGGAGATTATTAATTCTTCTTCTTTTGTTTTGCCTTAATGATTTTTTAGCCGATTTGGTTATTGGTGACATATAGATTACTTTTATCATTTTTGATTTATTTTATCAAGTGGTTTAAGATAAAGATATGATTTCCTATTTAAAAGGAGAAGTTATTCTCAAGAAGGAAAGTTTTATTATTTTAAGAACGGGAGGATTGGGATTCAAGGTTTTTTTGGCTAAAAAAAGAATGAAGGATGTTAAAGAAGAAACGGAATTGTTTTCTTATCTTGATGTTAATGAAAGAAGCCTCAAGCTCTTTGGTTTTTTAAATTATCGGGAATTAAAACTATTTGAATTGGTTAGGGAAGTTTCCGGGGTGGGCCCTAAAGCTGCTCTGGAGATTTCTTCTCTTGATTCTCCGGAAAAAGTGGAAAGGGAAATCAGAAAGGGCAATGAAAAAATATTCAAAGATATCTCCGGCATCGGCCCCAAAAAGGCAAGAAAGATTATTTTGGAGATTTCAGGCAAACTTTCTTCTCAAAAGGGTAATTCTCCCGATGATGAAACATTTAATGCCTTAAAAAACCTCGGTTTTAAAAAAAGAGAAATTGAAGAAGCTTTAAAGGGAATTCCCGAAGGTATTGAAAATAAGGAGGAAAAATTAAAAGAAGCCTTGAAGGTTTTAGGGAAATGAAAACAATCAACATAGTTAAAGAATTGCTGAAAAAAATTCTCCCTTCTTTCATTTTTAACTGGTATCATTTCAGTTTGGCTTTTTTGGGAGCTCTAATTTATGGATTTCCGAGCCGAAAATTAAATGTTATTGGAGTTACCGGGACCAAAGGAAAAACAACAACGGTTGAAATGGTAAAAGAAATTTTTGAGGAAGCTGATAAAAAAACTGCTTCCATTTCCTCCATTAAATTTACTATCGGCCGGAAGGAATGGAGAAATAGGCTAAAGATGACAATGCCGGGCCGCTTTAAATTGCAGAAATTTTTAAACCAAGCGCTTAAAGCCGGCTGCCAGTATGCTGTTTTTGAAGTAACCTCCGAAGGAATAATGGAGCACCGCCACCGCTTCATTGATTTTGATTCGGTTCTTTTTACCAACTTATCTCCGGAACACATTGAGCGCCATGGCGGATTTGAAAACTATAAGAAAGCCAAAGGAAAGCTTTTTAAAAGCTCTAAGAAGATTCATATTATTAATAAGGACGATAAGAACAGCTCTTATTTTTTAAAATTTCCGGCCGAAAGAAAAATAACTTTTTCAATTAAAGAAGCGGAAATTCTCGGGGAAATCAGGTTCAAGTTTAAAAAAGAAATATTCGATTTGGAATTAAAAGGTCATTTTAATATCTCAAATGCCTTGGCGGCTTTGGCGGTTGCTGAAAGCCAGGGGATTGACTTAAAAACCGCTAAAAAAGCTTTGGAAAAAATTAAAGTAATTCCCGGCCGGATGGAATTCGTCATCAAAAAGCCCTTTAAAGTTCTGGTTGACTATGCTCATACTCCGGGAAGCTTGGAAAAGGTCTACCAGAGCTTAAAAGGCAGCAGTTTGGTTTGTGTTCTCGGTTCCTGCGGAGGAGGGAGAGATAAATGGAGGAGGCCGAAACTGGGAAAGATTGCCCAAAAGTACTGCCGGGAGATTATTTTAACCAACGAAGATCCCTACGATGAAAAGCCCGAAAAAATAATAGCTGAAATTAAAGAGGGAATTAAGACCAAAAATGTAAAGAAAATTCTAGACAGAAGAAAAGCTATCAGAGAAGCCCTGGAGAAAGCTGATCGAGGAGATGTCGTTGTTATAACCGGCAAGGGCTCCGAGCCCTGGATGTGTATCGCCCATGGCGGCAAAATAGCCTGGGATGATCGGAAGGTGGTTAAAGAGGAATATGAAAAATATTCTTCCTTAGAGAACTAAAATGTCAAAAGAAGAAAAAAAGGAAATAATCAATTCTTTTATTTTAGAAGTTTTAATTTTCGGACTCTGTCTTTTTTTAAATATAATTTCAAGCTTAAAATTATCCCGATTGCTTGAGGAGCATAATATTTCCCTCCAGCCGATATCTTTAACTGAATTTATTTTTTGGTTTTTAATAGTTACTCTCCTTATAATCTGGCTGGTTTATTTCACTAAATCCCCCAAGAAGAAGTTTCTCAAAGCCTTTCTTATCTTAGCTGTTTTTCTAGGCAGCCTTTGTTTTTTTAATCTCTGGCTCAATTCTTTAATTGCCTTGCTTTTAACTTGTCTTTTAACTTTTCTTTGGACTAAAAAGAAAAATCCTCTTTTTCATAATCTTTTTTTAATTGTTGTTCTGGTTGGAGTCGGTTCCAGATTGGGTTTAAATTTGGAGCCCGAGACAATAATTGTTCTTTTGGCTCTTTTTTCTTTCTATGACTACCTAGCTGTTTATAGAACCAAACACATGGTTAGAATAGCTGGAGAAATGTTGAAATCAAAAACCGTTCTCGGATTTATTATTCCCCAGAAAATTTCTGATTTCAAAGCCAACCTCAAAGAAACAAAAATAAAAGGAAGATTTCTGGTTTTAGGCAGTGGAGATATTATTTTCCCTTTGATAATGTCCTCCTCTCTTCTTAGCCGGGGAGTTTTAGAAGCGGTAATTGTGGGAATTTTCGGTCTCATTGGATTGTCAGCCAGTTTTTTCTTATTGGTTTTCCAGAAAAAAAGAAAACCGATTCCGGCTCTTCCTCCGATTGCTTTATTTCTGATTATAGGTTATATTATTACTAAAATAATTTAATGGCTTACAAGAGTAAAATTAAAATATTTGTTTCCGGAGCAGCTGCTCTTTATCCCTGCTGTCCCAAAATAAAAGAATTGGCCAGAGAAGTGGGTCGGGAGATTGCCAAGCAAGGCTGTATTTTAATAACAGGGGCTACTACCGGTGTCCCTTATTATGTTGCTCAAGGTTTTAAAGAAAAAAAGGGGGGAATCAGCATCGGTTTTTCCCCAGCTGCTTCCCGGAAAGCGCATGTAAAGAGCTATAAGCTGCCTGAGGACCAAATGGATTTAATTGTCTATACTGGATTTGATTATGTCGGGAGAAATTTGATTGCCACTAAGTCGGCTGACGGAGCCATTATTATCTGCGGAAGAATCGGAACTTTAAATGAATTTACAATCGCTTTTGAGACCCACACTCCCATCGGTGTTCTCCAGGGAACGGGAGGAACAGCCGATTTTATAGATGATATTTTAAGGCAGGGCCACCGAACGGAAACAAAGATTATTTATAACAAAGAGCCTCGGAAACTGGTTAAAGAACTGGTTGACCACATTAAAAAAGAGAAGAAATAAAAAACCCTGTTGAGAAACAGGGTTTTTTAGTGGACGATGCAGGACTTGAACCTGCGACCTCCGCAATGTCAATGCGACGCTCTAGCCAACTGAGCTAATCGTCCTCTATCATGTGCTTGTTTAAATCAACTTGAAACTTTCACTATTATCTTACCAAATTTGATACATAAATCAAGACGCAAAAATCTCAATTCCTGACCCCCGACTACCTACCAATTACAGGGTAATCGTTTGTCTTTCGGTCGGTCGCTGATTGTCTCGGTCGACCATCGGAGCTCGCCTTCGGCTCGCTCCTCACTCGCCAATCCGCGACCTCCCTCAATATCTGCCTTAATATCTTGTTTTTTAGCGGTAAAACAGGGTTTTCCCGCTTCCTATGGTATGGCTCGGTCAAGGGTTCCCTCGCCATTATTTGTATTAAAAAAGAGGTTTTAAAGAAATGGAAAGGGTGAAAGATGCATGTAATTAGGTCTGCATTCGGTCTGCATTCCGGAATGCAGAGTTGTTTTATTTTTATTCTGGTTTTTGTTTTGATATTTGGCTGGGTTTTTGGGCTGGGTTTTTGGGTTTTGGTTGTTTTGTTTTTGGGTTTTTGGCCTTCTTGGGCTTTGATTTCTTTTTGGGTTCTCTGAAGCTCTTGGGTTCTTCGGCTGATGTAAGTTGCCTGTCCCTTTTCTTGTATGCTCTTTCGGCTTTTGACCTCTTTATCATATACTCCATTCCGATTTGGGCTTCGCTGACCGATTCCTTGAAGTCTCTCGGAGTGGTTCCGCCCAGTTCGCCTTTGGCTTCTCTGGCCAGTTTCCAAGGGTCTTCAACATCTGTGGTATAGACTTTCATTATCCCGCCTTCTTTTTTGTTTTTGATTACGCACTCTCTGTTTTCCAGTTCTTGGAGGCTTTGAACATTGACTTCCCAGCCCGGAGGTTGCGTGTATATGGGAGTCAATAGTTCTTTGGCCATAATGTTGGCGTCATCTCTGGAAACTTGGAAGCACACCTGCAACCGGCAGTTGCCTAAAATCAACGCCCTTAAATCGCTCGGCAGTTGAGCCAAGCTCTGGTGGGCCAAAACCAACGAAAGCCCGTATTTTCTTGCTTCCGACAAAATTTCCTTAAAGCTTTCCGTGGCGAAGTTTTGAAATTCGTCAATGTAGAGGTAAAAAGGAGGTCTTTCTTCGGGAGGCAAATCTGTTCTGCCGAAAGCCGCCATTTGGATTTTAGTCAGCAGGAGCGAGCCCAGCAAGTCGGCGCTGCCTTTCATTCTGCCTTTTTCCAATTTGACCAGAAGGATTTTCCGCTCGGCCATAATGTCCCGCAAGTCAAACGAGCTTTTGCTGGGAGTGAAAATGTGCCTCATTCTCTTGTCAGCCAAAAGAGCGTTGACTTTGTTCAAAGTGGACTCAATCCATTCCCGCCAGACATTGGGCCTCACTCTTTCGTATGCCTTGAAACACCTCAAGCAATGCGGGTTTTTAACATTCCTCAAGATTTTCTTTCTGATTGTTTCGTCTGTCAGAAGCCAAGGCAGTTCAACCAGAGTGAGCTTGCTTTCAACAAGGGCTATCAGGGAGTTTCTTAAAATGTCGGCCATTCGGTCGCCCCAAGAGTCAGCCCAGATTTTCTTGAAAATTCCGACCAGTTCTTCGGCTATTTCTTCAGCCGGAAAATTTCCGACCTGTTCCAACGGATTAAAAGCTACGGTGAAATTAGGATTGGTCGGTTCAATCAGAACGACATCTTTTTTCAAATCCCTGCCTGTGTAATATCTGGTGAGGTAAAGCCAGCCTTTGATGTCTTCAATCAAGTCCCCGTGAGGGTCTATCACGCAAAAACCAGCCCCGCTTTTGATGTCTTGGCGGATTAAGTGCTGCAAGAATCTTGATTTGCCCGTTCCGGTGATTCCCAAAACATAGAAATGGTTGTCCCTGTATTTTCTGTCTATGCCTTTCAGTTGGTAGAGCGGAGCGTCTGTTTCATCGTCAAGCCCGTATGCCCAGCCCAGAGTAAGCTCGTTTTCCGAGGGCTGTCCGTATCTGACTATGGGTTGTATCGGAGCCGGAGCGACAACCTCGTCTTGCCCCATAATTCTTGCCAAAATTGTTTTTATTCTGCCTTTGCCCAGCATTGTGTTAACGGATTAAGAAATGTTCAAGAATCCTCTTGAAACTCTGTCAACCTTTGTGAAGTCAAAATCAACTTCTTTGGCTATTTCTTCGGTGGCGTCTATCAAGGCGTGGTGAACCGTGCTCACATAAGCTGATAATTCTTCCATGTCAAAGATGTCCATAAATTCGGGGGCAACCGCCTTGCTTTTCTTTTTCAGCCAGAGCCCGATTCTAATTATTATCACAAAAGGAATAAGCATAATTTGCGCCCACCAAGGAAGGGCCTCAATTATTTTTATCCATTTGCTTGGTTCTAGGCACAAATACCAAGAAACGAATATCTGCGTCCCGTAGTCCGTAGCCCCGACATACATCTTGTATCCTTTAAGG
>CAYPCL010000002.1:0-24886 GCA_964409215.1 uncultured Candidatus Saccharibacteria bacterium
TCATAGCCGGAGAAACCTCTCCGGTAAAAGAACCTTCCCGCCAAAAGCAGTTTTGGGCTCCCAATTTAATATTCCTCCCGAGAGCTAAAGAATCCAAAAAAGGAAAAGGGGGGCAAACAATGAATTTGCTCTTGGTTTTTTTATTTATCTTTTCCAAAAGCTTTTGAGCCTCTTTTTTGCTTGAAGGATTGCATTTCCAATTGGCAACTATAATTTTTTTCATATGGTTAGAGTTAAAAAAGTTACTATTAAAGTGGCTATTAAAAGCCCCGACAAAATCAAGGGAAAGGACTGGCGAAATTTAATGCCGAAGAGAAAAGCGCAAATGGAAGCCGTCCAGCCTCCGGTCAGGGGCAAAGGAACAGCCACTAATAATATTAAAGCAAATTTATCCAGTTTTTTAAACTTCTTTCGATGGCTCCGCTCCGTTTTGGCGAAAAGCCAGCCGAAGAATCTTTCAAAAAAAACAAATCTTTCCCTTAAGAATCGGGAAACGGGTTCCAAAAAAAGAAGGAGAAAAAGAACGGGAATTAGATTGCCCAAGAGAGAGAAAAAAATACCCGACCAAAGAGGAAGATTGTAGCTTTTCAAAGCCAAGGGAATAGCTCCTCTTAATTCCAAAACCGGACTCATAGCCACTAAAAGTATTTTAAGTTCTACTATCATGATTTTCTCAAATAGAGGGCTGCTTCCCGGGGCTTGATAGTTGGAATTTCAATGCCCGCTCCCAGATCAAGTCCTCCAATTTGATAAGAAATTCGGGGAATTATTTCAAAATGCCAGTGATAATAGGAATAATTTCCTCCGTCAGAAGGAGAAGTTCTCAGAAAAAAATTGTAATCGGGTTTTTTTAACCCTCTTCTCATTTTAGCCAAAACCTGAGAAAAGATTTCAGCCAAAGACTCTTTATCTTTTATTTCCTCAAAATAGCTTAAATGACTTTTGGGGTAAATCCTAACTGTAAAAGGCATCCTGTAGGCAAAGGGGCAAAAAGCGATAAATTTATCATTTTCCCAGACAATTCTTTCTTTTTCCTCTTTTTCCCAATTTATTATGGAGCAGTGAATGCATTCTTTTTTCTCCCGCCAGTATTTTTCCGAACCTAAAAGATAATTTCTAACATCGGAGTCAATAACGGGAATACCGACAATTTGAGAATGAGGATGGGAGATAGTTGCTCCAGCTTTATTGCCGTGATTATGGAAAATAAAGATATAGTTTACAACCTTTTCTTTTTTCAATTCCAAATATCTTTCCTGATAAGCGGAAAAAACCTCGACAATCTTATCAATCGAAAGCCGGGAGAAATCTTTGCGATGGCTTCTGGTTATCACTACCTCGTGAAAACCCACTCCTTCCAAGGAACGGTAAGGCCCCCTTTCTTTCTCACTTAAATCACCGGAAGGAAAAAGAGCCGGGTATTTGTTCGGTATAACCGCCAAGCTCCATTTCTTGGAATTGTTCTTAGGATAAGTTAAAACCGGCTTCTCCTGTCCCTCCAACTTGCAGAAAGGACAATACCTTTGAGGAAAAATCTTTTTCAGAAGGGATTCCCGGCCGTTCTTTTTAAAGCTCCTCGGCCTTTCTGACCGATTGGAAGCAATAATAACCCAATCCTTGCTAATGGGATCAAAGCGGAGCTGGGAGTATTTTTTCTTTTTTAGAGACATTACTTTCATTATACTAAATTTTTGGGAGAAAGAAAAAACCTTGAGCGGAAGCTGGTGCTCAAGGCGTAAATTATTGTGCTTTTATTTTTCAGCGATTCTCGCATTACCTTGGAGCTTCCTACGAGAAACCGCCTCTCCTTTAAATTTATTAAATTAATTCATCTTTGTCAAGACTTGAGGCCCTTTTTTGGTTACGGCAATCGTATCTTCAAAATGAGCCGAAAGGGATCCGTCCTTGGTTTCAATGCCAAAGCCGTCAGTCGAGTCCTTTATTTCCCAGCTCCCCATTGAGGCCATGGGTTCCAAACAAACAACCATGCCTTCTTTTATCTTTTCCCCGCTATGCCTCTTGCCGTAGTTTAAAATCTGAGGTTCTTGATGAAGCTCCCGGCCTATTCCGTGGCCGCATAAATCGCGGATAACGCTAAAACCCTGGGATTCAATAAATCTTTGAATGGTATTGCCGACATCGCCGAAGGTATTGCCGGGTTTTGCTTTTTTAATTCCCAATTTCAAAGATTTCTTAACAGCTTTAATCAGTCTCAAAGCTTCAAAATCAGTGAATTTTTCCCGGGAAATAGGAATAGTCAAAGCCATATCGCTGTAATATCCCTTATACTTAACTCCCAAATCCAAAGATAAAATATCCCCCTCTTTCAATTTGTAATCAGAGGGAAGGCCGTGGACAATTTGGCTGTTTATTGAGGTACAAAGAGCAGCTGGAAATCCCTGATAATTTTTAAAAGCCGGCTCAGCCTTGGATTTTAAAATAAGGTCTTCAGCGACCTTGTTTAATTCTTTGGTGGAAATTCCAACTGCGGCCATTCTTTTAAGCTCTTTCATAACAGCTGAAAGAATAAAAGCTGCTTCCCGCATAGTATCCATTTCCTTTTTGGATTTCAAAGAAATCATTTTAAAGCTTTTAAAATATCATCAAAAACATCTTTAATCGGCTGTTCGCCGTCAATTTCTATCAATTTTCCTTTTTCCCGATAGTAGTCAATTACCTTGATAACTCTTTTATCAAAAAAATCAAGGCGGTTCTTTATGGAATTTGGATTATCATCCTCCCTGGCTACAAGTTCTCCTCCGCATTTATCACAAACCTTAAGCTTTTTAAAACCCTCAACCCAGGGAATCAAACGACCGCATTTTTTGCAAATTCTTCTCTTAGTCAACCTTTCAAAAGCTTCTTTCCGGGAGATATCTATTAAAATTGGATGGAAATTTTTTTCTTTTCCCAGCCAAACCAAAAAACTATCCAGGACTTTAGCTTCTCCGATTCTCCGGGTTGCCCCGTCAAAAAGAATACCCTGGCCTTCCTTGATATTGTAGGATATTTCATGAAGGAGCAGAGCTATTGCCAAATCATCAAAAGGCAAACCTCCTTCATCAATAATTTTGTTAATCTTTTTCCCCGCCAAGGTGTCTTTTTCGGCCAAATCCCGGAAAAGATCACCAGTGGAAAGATAAAACAAATTACCAAAATGCTCCATTAGAAGCTTGGCTTGAGTTCCCTTCCCGGAACCGGAACGGCCTATTAGATTGAGACTTATTGTTCCTGGCATCCTGATTGGATTATAGAAGAAAAATTTATAATTTACAAGAATTTTTTAGAAATCCTCATACTCCCTCATCTCCATTTGGGACTTAATCTGCCTCCAGGTGTCCAGAACAACACTGACAACAATAAGAACGGCTGTTCCTCCGATTAAGAAGCCGAAGGAAGTTACCCCGGTTGTCCCCTGGATAATGGAAGGCATAACGGCTATTAAGCCTAAAGATAAAGCTCCGATAAAAAGGGTTCTATAGAGTATCTTATGAAGGAATTGAGCGGTAGATTTGCCCGGCCTGATACCGGGAACGAATCCCCCCATTTTCTTAAGATTTTGGGAAATTGATTCCGGATCAAAGGTAACGGCGGTATAGAAATAAGTAAAGAGAAAAACCAAGCCGAAAAAGGATATTCCGTAAACCCAGCTATTTTGAAAGAAATTAGCCACCGATTTAACGGCTTGGGCAATAAAGGAACCGCCTTCGGCAAAAAAGTTGGCTATCATATTGGGAAACATAAGAAGAGCCAAGGCAAAAATAATGGGAATAACTCCGGCCGGATTGATATTCATCGGCAGATAGGTGGAAACTCCCCCGTACATTTTGTTCCCCCTGACTCTCTTGGCGTAGGAAACGGGAATATTTCTCCGGGCTTGGGTTATCAAAACAACTCCGGCGATTATAAGGAGAGCGACTCCAAAAAAGAAAATATAGTTGGGAACCTGAGAAGGATCCCATTTGGCAATCATTGCTCCAATTTCCGAAGGAGTTCTGGCAATAATGCCGGCGAAAATAAGAAGAGAAACTCCATTGCCTATCCCCTTCTCCGATATTAATTCACCCAGCCACATTAAAAAGACGGAGCCGGCAGTTATGGTGACAATTCCTCCGGCCAGTTGAACAAAAGAAAGCTGGGGAACGGCCCCCTTGCTTTGAAGCAGAGCCAACATAGCGTAGGACTGAAGAATGGCAAAAGGGACGGTTAGAATTCTACCTATTTGATTGAATTTTCTCTTCCCTTCTTCACCTTCTTCCTTGTAAATCTTCTCCAACTTGGGGAAAATCATAGTTAAAAGCTGGAGGATAATAACACCGGTAATATAGGGGCCTAAACCCAGCATTACTATTGAAAGATTGCTCAAAGCTCCTCCAACAAATAAATTCAAGAGGCCTAAAAATTGATTGCCGCTGAAAATTTCCTTTAAACTTTCGCTGGCAATGGTGGGAATGGGAATATTGGCCGCCAGCCTGAAAACGGCAAAAATCGCCAGAACAAAGAGAATTTTATTCCGAAGCTGTTTGTCTTTAAATATTAAAATAATTTTATTAAGCCACTTCATATTTTCACTTCTCCCCCGGCTTTCTTAATTTTCTCCCGGGCGCTCTTAGAAACTCGGCATCCTTCAACAATCAACTTCTTTTTTAAATCTCCCTGGCCGAGAATTTTGACTTTAGGCACCTTATTATTTATCTTACGAATCATTTTCCTCTTTAGCAAAATTGGAGGAGTTACTTTTTCTCCTTTTTTGAAATTATTTTCCAAGTCGAAAAGATTGATTATTCTCTCTTTCTTGTCTTTAGCAGAAGTTCGATATCCCCTCAGTTTGTGATATTTCTTTATCAACTCTCTTACTATCGGCTTGGATCCGCTGCCGGCTCTGGCTTTCTGCCCCTTGATTCCCCTTCCGGAATAGGTGCCTTTCTTGCCTCCCCGGCCGATTCTTTTCTTCTTTTTTCTATTTTTGTTTTTCAGCTGGTGAATTTGCATTTTTAACTTTTAATTTCTTAAGAGCTTTAATTGTTGCTCTGGCAATATTCAATTTATTTCTCGTTCGAGAAATCAATTTGGAAGAAATGTTTTTAATTCCGGCAAGATTACAAACAACTCTGACAACTCCTCCGGCTACAACCCCTCTTCCTTTGGTTTGAGGACGGAGGAGAACCTTGGCTGAACCGTATTTTGCTATTACTTCATGGGGAATGGTCTCTTCAACAAAAGTAATTTTAATGGTCTCTTTCTTAGCCGAACGGGTGGCTTTTTGAATCCCTTGAGCCACATCTCTTCCTTTGGCTGCTCCGACACCAACTCTCCCTTTTCCATCTCCGACTATAACAACTGCTCGGAAGCGCAGCTGTTTACCTCCGGCTGTAACTTTGGTTACCCGGGCTAAATCCAGCAATTGGGAATTAAAATCATCTTTTTTTGTTTTTGGTTTAATCATATTTAAAATTCTAGTCCTTTTTCCCGGGCTCCTTCGGCTAGGGCTTTAACCCGGCCGTGATACTTATATCCTCCCCGGTCAAAAACAACCTTTTTAATTTTCTTTTTAAGAGCCTCTTCAGCCATTAATTTACCTACCTCTGAAGCTTTCTCTTTCTTACTCTTTTGAGAGGACTTTAAATCTAAATCGGAAAGGGAAAGGAGTGTCTTTTCTTTCTGATCATCAATCAATTGAGCATAGATATGCTGATTGGACCGAAACACGAAAAGACGAGGCCTTTGAGAAGTGCCTTTTACTTTTCCTCTTATTCTTCTGTGTCTTTTTTTTCTTTTATTCAGCATGTTATTCTTCGGCAACCGCTTTCTTGCCCTCTTTTCTTCTTACTTTTTCTCCAAGATATCTGATTCCCTTTCCCTTATAGGGCTCGGGCGGTTTAACTTTTCTTATTTTAGCTGCTAATTCTCCTACTTCTTGCTTGTTGATACCGGAAACAGTAATGATATTTTTCTCCACCAAAATTTCCAGATTCTCCGGAATTTTCATTTTTACCTGATGAGAAAAACCAACATCCAACTCTAATTCTCTTCCCTGAAGAGCCGCCTTATAGCCGATGCCTTGGATTTCCAGCTTCTTTTCAAAACCTTCGGTCACTCCCTTGATATTGTTGGCTAAGAGGGTTCTTGTCAATCCCCAAAAGGATTTTCCCCTTTTATTTTCAAGACCGGGAACAACAAACAATTTTCCGTCTTTTTCCTCAACCGAAATCTCTTTGGGAATATCGTTATAGAGCTCCCCTTTGGGGCCTTTGATCACCACTCTTCCCTTATCCATTTTAATTTCCACTCCCTGGGGTATTTCAATTGGCTTTTTCCCTATATGAGACATAAATTTACCAAATTTCGGCTATTATTTCCCCTCCCAAGTTTTCTTTTCTGGCCTTTTGGCCGGTCATCAAACCCTTGGGGGTGGAAATAATGCTAATCCCGTAGCCTTCCCGAACTTTCCTAATTTCTTTTGATTTCAAATAAATTTTCCGGCCCGGCTTGGATATTTTCTTAAGAGAAATTATAGCCGGTTTTCCTTCCTTATCGTATTTAAGAAAGATTATAATGTTTTTCTTAATTCCTTTCTTGGTTTCCTTAAAATCCCTGATAAACTTATTTTCAGCCAAAATCTCGGCTATTCTCAGCTTTATTTTGGAAAAAGGAACATCAACCGCCGGTTTCCCGACCGCCTGGCTGTTTCTTATCCTTGTTAACATGTCAGCTATTGCATCCATAATTTACCAACTGCTTTTCTTAATTCCGGGAATCTTGGCTTTGGCTGCCATTTCCCGAAAACATATCCGGCAAAGTCCGAAATCCCTCATATAACCTCTTCTTCGGCCACACTTAAAACAGCGCCGGACAACACGACTTTTAAATTTGGGTGTCTTCTTTGATTTTTCTATTTGACTTTTTTTAGCCATAATTAACTTTCTTTCTTAAAAGGAACCCCCATTAACTTTAACAATTCCAGGGATTCTTCTCTGCTCTTGGCTTTGGTGACTATTGTCACTTCCAAGCCGAAGATATTTTTTTCCCTTTCAGCTATAACTTCGGGAAAGGGGCCGTATTCCTCAAAACCAATAGTCAGATTACCACTTTTATCCAAAGATTTCAAAGAAATTCCCTGAAAGTCACGAGTTCGGGGCAGAACCACCGAGATTAATTTCTCTAAAAAGCCGAACATTTTTTGCCCCCGGAGAGTAACTTTAGCTCCAACCGGAACTCCCTCTCTTAATTTAAAAGAGGCTATTGAAATCCTGGCTTTAGTCAACTTCGGCTTTTGGCCACTAATATTTTTTAAAACTTCTATTGTATTGTTGATAATCTTCTCCCTTTCCGAAGAATCCTTACCGGAAGCTCTTTTGCCGAAACTGGAATTAAGAACAACTTTCTTTATTTTCGGAACAGCCATAATATTTTTGTAATCAAACTCCTCCATTAATTTGGGAAGGACCTCTTTTTTATACTTTTCTCCTAATCTCATATTTCCTGGTTACACTTTTTACACAGCCTGTGTTTCTTTTCTCCTGATTTCCCGTAGCCCGCCTTAGTCGGCTTGCCGCACTTGGGACAAATTAATTTTACATTGGAAACGGGAATGGGAGCGGCTATTTCAATAACTTGGCCTTTTTCGCCCTCCTTCTTGGGACGATGATGTTTCTTTTTCATATTTACATTCTCAACCAAAATCTTTGACTCTTCGGGAAATCCCCTTAAAACCTTGGATTTCTTTCCTTTGTCCTTTCCCCTAATTATTAAAACTTGGTCCTCTTTTCTTATTTTCATACAACTTCCTTGGCTAAAGTTACAATTTTTTCAAAACCTTTTTCTTTTAATTCCCGGGGGATGGGGCCGAAAATTCTATTGCCTCTTATTTCCTTATTTTCGTTCAGGAGACAACAGGCATTTTCATCAAACCTGATATAGGTTCCGTCCTTTCTCTTAAAATTTTTCTTTTGCCTGACAATAACCGCTTTGACAATAGCATGAGTTTTAACTTCCCTACCCGCTTCGGCTTGCTTGACAGAAGCAATGATTATATCGCCTATTTGGGCATATCTTTTCCTGGTTCCTCCGGGAACATTAAAACACTGGACCATCTTAGCTCCGGTATTATCGGCTACTTTTACTTTTGTTCCCGGTTGAATCATACTTTTTTCTTAACAATCCACCTTTTATCCTTACTTAAAGGACGGCATTCTTCAATATTAATCCTATCACCGACCTTATAGTCTCCTTTTTCAAAATGAGCCTTATAGTTGTTGGAAACCTTGTACCTTTTTTTGTACTTGGGATGCTGTTTAATCCTGGTTACTTTAACAACTAATGTCTTCTTCATTTTATCGGAGATAACTTCTCCTTGTAATATTTTTTTGGCCATAAATTATTTTTGATTAAGAAAAGTTTTTATTCGAGCAATATCCTTTCTGTTTTCTCTTATTTCCTTAACATTCTTGATATTACCGGCGCTTAGATCAAACTTAAATTGGCGGAGTTTGCTTCTCTTTTCATTTAAAATTTTGGAAAGCTCTTTTTTGCTCTTTTTTTTAAAATCTTTTATTTTTTCTTTTCTTTTCATAAGTTAGCGCTTTATAAATTTCGTTCTCACGGCTAATTTAGCTGAAGCCCTTTTGAGAGCTTCTCGAGCGGTTTCTTCGGGGATTCCGTCAACTTCAAAAATAATCCTCCCCTGTTCAACCGGAAAAACATAATGATCAACATCTCCTTTTCCTCCGCCCATCGGAAATTCCACTCCCTTGGTGGTAATCGGCTTGTCAGGAAAAATCCTCGTCCAGATTTCTCCCTTGCCTTTGATTATTCGACTGATAGCCCGGCGGCCGGCTTCCAATTGGGCCGAGCTTACCCATTTACTGTCAAGGGACTTTAAACCGAAACTTCCAAAGGCAATTCTATTGCCTCGGGAGGCCACTTTCCGGCTTCTTCCTTTCTGCATCTTTCTGTATTTCGTTTTCTTGGGCTCTAAAAGACTCATATATTCTTTCTCTCCCCCTTATATATCCAGACCTTTATTCCTATCACTCCGTAAGTGGTATAGGCCTGATTAAAGGCATAATCAATATCGCTTTTTAGGGTATGTTTAGGCATTCTGCCTTCCTGGAGCCATTCTCTCCTAGACATGCTGATCCCGTTTAATCGGCCGGAAACTTCCACTCGAGCTCCTTGAGATTCCTTATTTCCCCTAATTTTATTCAGAGCCATTTTTAGAACTCTTCGGTAAGGAACCCTTCTTTCAATTTGACCGGCCATCCATTTGCTGCTGAGCTGGGCCGAAGACCAGGGATTTTTGATGGCTACTACCTCTATTTTAATGTTTCTCTTCTCGTCAGCCAGCATCTTATCCAGCTCTTTCTTGATGCTTTCCACCTCTTTGCCTCCCCGGCCGATAATGAGGGCGGCTCTCGGTGTCTTAATGATAATTTTTAAATCAGTTGCTCCTCTCTCAATTTCAATGTTTTCAATGCTCTCCCGAGAAATTCTTTTTTTAAGATATTCCCTTATTTTATGATCTTCTTCCAGGTACTTGGGAAAATTCTTACTGTAAAATCCTCGGGACTGCCAGTCCTTAATATTAAATATTCTTAATATTTTGGGATTTGTTTTTTTAGTCATGTTTTTTTTCTTCCAAAATTAAGGTGATGTGAGACGTTTTCTTTTGAATTTCAGCTGCCCGCCCCCGGGCTCTGGCTCTCCACCTTTTTAATTTGGGGCCCTCGTTGACAAATATCTCGGAAATAAAGAGGTTCTCGGTTCTTAATTTAAAATTATTTTTGGCATTGGCTAAAGCTGAACTCAATAGTTTTTTTAAGGGCCGACCGGCCTTCTTAAAGGTAAAATCCAAAAGAGCCTCCGCTTCCCGGGCATTTTTACCTCTGATTAAATCAGCCACTAATCTCACTTTTCTCGGAGCTATTCTTAAATAATTAAGTTTGGATGTCACTTTCATGTTTATTTCTCTTCTTCAAGACCTTTTTGTATTTTACCCCCGTGCCTGGTGAATTTGGTGGTTGGAGCAAATTCCCCCAGCTTATGTCCGACCATCTCCTCTCTGATTTTAATCGGAATATGCTCTTTGCCATTGTGGACTCCAAAGGTAAAACCGACCATTTCCGGAGTGATGGTTGCCGCTCTTCTCCAAGTCTTTATTGTCTTATTGTCGTCTTTTTTCAGCTTGGAGATTTTCTTCAACAATTTTTCATCGATATAGGGTCCTTTTTTTAGACTTCTGCTCATTTTCTTCTTTTAATAATAAGTTTATTACTCCACTTTTTTCTTTTTCTGGTTTTAACACCTCTGGCCGTCTTGCCCCAGGGAGTTTTAGGATGTTTCAAGCCGATTGGCGATCTGTCCTCTCCGCCGCCATGGGGATGGTCAACCGCATTCATAGCCGAACCGCGAACAGTCGGCCTTTTTCCTTTTAAGCGATTCAAGCCCGCTTTTCCAATAATTTTAAATCTATGCTGGGGATTGGAAAGAGCGCCGATGGAAGCGAAACATTCTCCAAAAACCTTTCTTAGCTCTCGGGAAGGCATCTTTAGGATAACATATTTACCCTCTTGACCGGAAGTAAAACAGCTGTTTCCGGCTGAACGGGCAATTTTCCCTCCTCCGCCGGGAGACAGCTCTACATTATGAACCGGAGTCTCGCCGGGAATATTCTTTAATTTCATCCTGTTGCCCGGCTTCAAGGGGGCTTTTTCATCAAAAACAATTTCCGCTCCCACTTCCACCTTCTGGGGACAGAGAATATAGGATTTCTTTCCGTTTTCAAAAAGAACTAAAGCAATATAACAGGTCCTGTTGGGATCGTATTCTATCGCTTCAACTTTTCCTTTTAAGGGAATGTCTTTTTGGGAGAAATCTATCAGGCGATATCTTCTTTTGACTCTTCCTCCTTGATGACGAACGCTAATTCTTCCCCTGTTGGACCGGCCGGACTTTTTCTTAAGCACCTTAATCAATCCTTTTTCCGGTTTCTTTTTTGTTAACTTTTGCTTAGTCATATTATTTAGGCAATATCTCTATTTCTTGTCCCTTTTTAACGGTAACAACGGCCTTTTTATAGCCTTTCTTCCAGCCCTCGGTTCTTCTTAACTTTCTTTTTTTTCGGGGAATATTGATAATTCTCACTTTTAAAACGTCAATATTATAGAGATTACTTAAGGCCTTTTTGATTTCCGACTTATTGGCTCCCTCTTTTACCCGAAAGATATATTGGTTTTTTTCAGCCAGCCAAGAGGCTTTTTCGGTAATATGGGGGAAATCCAAAACAGACCAAGCTAAAGCGGAACCAACCGGCTTTTTAACAGCCGGGATTTTTTTTTCCTCCTTCGGCTTTTCTTCTTTCTTTTTCGGCTTTTTTTCTTTTTTAAATAAATTTTTCAATTTCATGCTAAAAAGGTTTCTTTAATAATTTTAAGTGATTTTTTTGGCATTAAAAGACATTTAAAACTCAATAGATCAAGAGTATTGAGATTTCTGGCTGAAATAACAGATAATTGAGGAATATTTCTTGAAGCCAGAACTATATTTTTATCATATTCAGGCAAAATAATCAACTTTTTGCCCGAAACGGGCAGTTTGTTTAAGATCTTTTCCATTTCCTTGGTTTTTGCTTCTTTTATTCCCAAGTCCTTGAGAATAATCAATTGATTGTTTCTTGCTTTAGCGGAGAGAGCTGTGAAAAGGGCTTTTCTTCTCATTTTTTTAGGAATTCTTTTCTTATAATTCCTTTCTTTCCTGGGACCGAAGGTTACTCCTCCGCCAATCCAGATGGGAGAACGGTTGCTGCCGTGCCTGGCCCGTCCGGTTCCTTTTTGGGCCCAGGGCTTCCGGCCTCCTCCTCTCTTCTCACCTCTGTCTTTGCTGTGAGCGGTATTCTGCCGGCGGTTGGCCATTTGAGAAACGGCCACTTGGTAAACTAAATTATCGTTTATTTTCAAACCAAAAATATCTTTGGGCAATTGGGTCCCTTTTTCCATTTTCTCTCCTTTTTGATTATAAGTATCCGCTAACATAATATTTCCAAAAGAGTCCCTCGATGTCCGGGAACGGCGCCTTTGACAGCGATTATCCCTTTTTCGGAGTCAACTTCAATTACTTCTAAGTTTTCAACAACTTTCTTTTCCGCTCCCATCTGACCGGGCATCTTTTTTCCTCTTAAAACACGCTGGGGACCGGTGGCTCCGACCGAGCCGAGAGATCTGTGTTCTCGTTTTACTCCGTGAGTAGCGCTTAAACCGTGGAATCCCCATCTTTTGACGGCTCCCTGAAAGCCTTTTCCCTTGGAAATTCCCCTGATTTTAACCTTGTCGCCTTTTTCAAAAGAAGAAACTTCAATCTTATCCCCTTCTTTTAATTCCGATTCCCCTCCTTTGAATTCTCTTAAATAGCGGTAATTCTTCTTTTTTCTGCTCTTTTTTTCTTTCTTCAGTTTTTCCCAACCAATTTGAAGAGCTTGGTAGCCGTCTTTTTCTTTTGTTTTTTTCTGAGTCAGAAAACAAGGTCCTGCTTTAATTAAAGTTATTGGGACAACATTTCCCTCTTGATCGAAAATCTGGGACATATTCAATTTTCTGCCTAATATGAATTTCATTTTTTTAAAACAAAGGCCGGGTCCAAGCCCGGCAATTAAAACCAAGACCCATTGCTGAAAAAATAATCTTAAAAACCTGTTTCCATAATTTTAATTAAATGGCTTTTATTTCAATGTCAACACCGGTGGGTAATGTCAACTCCCTTAGAGATTCTACAAATCTCTGACTGGGGTTAAAAATTTCAACCAAGCGTTTATGGATTCTCATTTCAAACTGCTCGCTGGATTTTTTATGAACAAAAGTAGAACGGTTAACGCTGTATCGGTGGATTTCCGTCGGCAGAGGAACCGGTCCGATAATGTCAACTCCTCCTCGATCGGCAATTTCAACAATCTGCTGACAGCTTTTATCCATAACTTTACTGTCATAAGAGCGGAGTTTTATCCGTAATTGAGGTTTTACTTCCTTTTTCTTTTTTATTTTACCTTTTGGGGCTGGCATTATTTAATTTAGGTGAAAAATCAGAGCCCGAGGGCTCTGGATTTTCCATTATTTTTTTTCTTATTTTATTATCTTGGTAACCACTCCGGCCCCAACTGTTCTTCCTCCTTCCCTAATAGCAAACCTTTGCTTTTCTTCAAGGGCAACTGGAGCAATCAACTTAACTTTGAAAGTGATAGTATCACCGGGCATAACCATTTCCGTTCCTTCAGGCAAAGCGACATCACCGGTTACATCGGTTGTTCTGATATAGAATTGGGGCTTATAGCCGGTAAAGAAAGGAGTATGGCGTCCTCCTTCGTCCTTGGACAAAACATAAACTTCAGCTTCAAATTCCTGATGAGGAGTAATTGAACCGGGCTTGCAAAGAACCTGTCCCCTGTCAATATTTTCCTTCTTGACTCCTCTTAAAAGAATGCCGACATTGTCTCCGGCCCTTCCTTCATCCAAACTCTTATTGAACATTTCCACGCTGGTAGCGATTGTTTTCTGGGTTTCCTTTAAACCTACTATTTCCACTTCTTCTCCGGGCTTGACGACTCCTCTTTCAATTCTTCCGGTAGCAACAATTCCCCGGCCTTCAATTGAGAAAACGTCTTCAATTCCCATTAAGAAAGGTTCTTCCAAAGATCTCTTGGGTTCGGGAATAAATTCATCAACCTTCTCAAGAAGTTCTCCGACCGGCTTCATCACTTCGTCATCGGGGGAACTGGCATCCAAAGCTTTAAGAGCTGATCCTTTGATAATAGGAATTTTGTCTCCTTCAAACTCATATTTCTTCAGGAGTTCTCTTAATTCCGATTCAACCAATTCAATCATTTCCGGATCATCAACCTGGTCGGTCTTATTTAAGAAAACTACCAAAGAAGGCAGGCCTACCTGGCGGGCTAAAAGAATATGCTCCTTGGTCTGAGGCATGGGTCCGTCAGCGGCTGAAACGACTAAAATGGCTCCGTCCATTTGAGCGGCGCCGGTTATCATGTTTTTAATGTAGTCGGCGTGGCCGGGACAATCAATTAAAGCATAGTGCCTTTTTTCCGTCTCAAACTCAGTATGGCAAATATTAATAGTTACTCCTCGGGCGTTTTCCTCGGGAGCGGAATCAATTTGCTCAACGGTCTTCTCCGATCCTTTAAGACCTTTCATGTGGGTGTACTTTAAAATGGCGGCAGTCAAGGTGGTTTTACCGTGATCTACGTGGCCAATCGTACCAATATTTAAGTGTGGCTTTGTTCTTTCAAATTTTTCAGCCATAATTTTATAAAACATGAAACCGGGAATATGAAGCTTTAAAAGTTTCAGATCCAAGCCCCAAGCTTTAATTTAATTAAAATATAACAAAAACGATTCTATTAGTCAACCTCTCTTAAAAAGGGAGGTCTTCTATTTTTAGTTCCTTTTGACCATTCTCTCTGTTCAGCTCCTCGTTAATCTCCTTGAAAGACTGAAAACCGTTTTTTTTCTCCTCCAGACCGGGAAGTTCTTTCTGTTCTTCCTGGGACTGATTGTAATCTTCAAAGGAAACCAGAACAGCTACCGGCTTATCGTTCTCAACAATAATGTATTTCTCTCCTTTTTTTGGTTTAAATTTAAGAAAATTCATACTTTTTGATTTTAAACCTTTTGCTGGATTTTTTCAATAGCTTAACGCCTTTTTCCTTCAATTACTTCTTGGGCAACATTTTTGGGAACCTTTTCGTAATGGCTAAACTCCATTGTAAAGGTACCCCGGCCCTGAGTCAAGGAACGAATAGCGGTAGCATAACCGAACATTTCCGCCAAAGGAGCTTTGCCTTCAACAACTTTCAGTTTTCCTCTTTCTTTGGTTTCTTCAATCATTCCCCTTCTTCGGTTGAAATCTCCGGTAATATCTCCGAAAAACTCTCCCGGAATGGCTATTTCTATTTTCATTATCGGCTCCAACAACTGGGGATCGGCTTTCTTGGCTCCCGATTGAATCGCCTGAATGGCAGCAATTTTAAAAGCTGCTTCCGAAGAGTCAACTTCATGGAAAGATCCGTCATAGAGGGTAACTTCAGTGTCAACAATGGGATAACCGGCTAAAACGCCCTTTTCCAGCGCTTCTTCCACTCCTTTCCTAACCGAAGGAATAAATTCCCTAGGTATGGTTCCTCCTTTTATCTCATCGTTAAATTTAAATCCTTCGCCTCTTTCCTTGGGTTTAATTTTTAAACAGACATGGCCGTACTGGCCCCTGCCTCCGGATTGTTTGATATATTTGCCTTCCGCTTCCGTCTCCCGGCTGATTGTCTCCTTGTAGGAAACCTGGGGACGGCCGGTAGCCGCTTCCACTTTGAATTCCCTTTTCATTCGGTCAATAAGAATATCAAGGTGAAGCTCGCCCATTCCGGAAATTATAGTTTCCCCGGTTTCCAGATCCTCCCTTATTTTAAAGGTAGGATCTTCTTCAGCCAATTTATTCAAAGCACTGCCCATTTTTTCCTGATCGGCTTTGCTTTTAGGATTGATTCTAATGGAAATAACAGGCTCGGGAAATTTCAACTCCTCCAAAAGAATGGGATTTGAAGGGTCGCAAATAGTATGGCCTGTCTTGGTATTTTTCAAACTGACGCTGGCAGCAATATCTCCGGCATAAATTTCTTCTATTTCATTCCGGGAATTGGAATGCATTCTCAGCAATCTTCCAACTTTCTGGGTTTCTCCGCTAGCCGCATTGAGAACAGTGTCTCCTTTTTTTAAAACCCCGGAATAAACCCGAAAATAGCTTAATTTCCCCACATAAGGGTCAGTAGCTACTTTAAAAACCAAAGCGGAAAATGGAGAAGAATCTTTCGGTTCCCGGCTTAATTCATTTTCTTTCTCCAGATCAAGGCCTTTGACCGAGGAAATATCAGAAGGAGCCGGAAGATACCAGCAAACGGCATTCAAAAGAGGCTGAACTCCGATATCCTTGAGAGCTGAACCGCAAAAGACGGGAATAATGTCATAATTGAGAACCGCTTTTCTTAAAGCTTTTCTTATTTTATCAATGCTTAACTCCTTGCCTTCAAGATAATCTTCCAGCATTTCCTCGTCTTCAGCCGCAATTTTTTCCATCATTTCTTTTCGGACCTTCTGGACTTTTTCCTTTAATTCATCGGGTATCTCCTCCTTTTTTACTTTCTCTCCGTGATCTCCTTCAAAATAAATGGCTTCTTGGGTTATTAGATCAATAACTCCCTGGAGGTCGGCTCCGGCTCCGATGGGTATCTGAACCGGCAGAGCTTTTTTAGTTAATTTTTCGTGGATGCTTTCCAGGCTTTTTTCAAAATTGGCTCCGATTTTATCCATCTTATTAATAAAACAGATTCTGGGAATATCATACATATCGGCCTGATGCCAAACAGTCTCCGATTGGGCTTCTACTCCGGCCACTCCGTCGAAAATCACCACCGCTCCGTCCAAAACCCTCAAAGAGCGCTGAACTTCAGCCGTAAAGTCAATATGGCCGGGAGTGTCAATAATATTTATTTTGTGTTCATTCTCCTTGCTCTTATCATCTTTAGAAAAAATTTCCGGAGTCCAATAACAAGTGGTGGCCGCCGAAGTGATGGTAATGCCTCTTTCTCTTTCCTGCTCCATCCAATCCATAATGGCTTCTCCTTCATGAACTTCCCCTATTTTATGGGAAATTCCCGTGTAAAACAAAATGCGCTCGGTGGCTGTGGTCTTCCCGGCGTCAATATGGGCGATAATGCTGATATCTCTTGTTTTTTCCAAAGGATAATTTCTAGCCATATTTACCTAATTTACCTAGCTAAATAGGCAAAGGCCTTATTGGCCTGAGCCATTTTATGAATATTAATTTTCTTTTTGATCGCTTCTCCTTCATTTTTGGAGGCCAAAATTAGCTCCTTGGCCAATCTTTCCTCCATTGGAGAACCTTTACGGTTCCTGCTAATACCGATTATCCATCTCATGGCCAGAGTATTTCTTCTCTCGCCCTTGACTCCCCGGGGAACCTGATAAGTTGCTCCTCCAACCCGCTGGGGCCTGACTTCCATATCTGGTGAAGCATTTTCAATTGCTTCTTCAAAAACATCCAAGGGATTCTTCTTGGTTTCTTTCTTTATCATCTCAAAAGCTCCATAGACTATCTTTTTGGCTAAGTGTTTTTTGCCTCCTTTCATAAGTTGATTAATAAATCTGGAAACTAAAACGCTATTATGGAGGTCATCGGGCTTTATTTCTTTTTTCTTGAACTTTTTCATAATTAACTGCTGCTTTTTTTCTTCTTGGTTCCGTATTTTGATCTTGATTTCTTTCGGTCCTCCACTCCGGAAGTATCTAGGACTCCCCGGACAACATGGTATCTTACTCCGGGTAAGTCTTTAACTCGGCCTCCTCGAATAAGAACAACTGAATGTTCCTGGAGATTATGTCCTTCGCCGGGAATGTAGGCGCTTACTTCTTTGCCGTTGCTCAATTTAACTCTGGCTACTTTTCTCAAAGCCGAGTTAGGTTTTTTGGGAGTAACGGTAAAAACTCTGGTGCAGATTCCCCTCTTAAAGGGAGAGGGATAATAGGAGGGCCTGTTTTTAATCGTATTTTTGCCAAATCTCAGAGCTTTCATTTTGCTCTTTTTCTTAATTTTTTTTCTCGGTTTTTTAACTAATTGATTTATAGTCGGCATAAATAAAAAAATGCTTAAGCACTGGAGATAAATTAACAAAAAATAATTTGAATGTCAATAAGGATTAAATAAAGGGAACTCCGACAATTAACTCAAAAAGGAAATTCACAATCGGAACTATGAATCGGAAAAGAAAGAAAATAAAGAATATTAAAATAAGAAGACCGTAGCGGCTCAAATTCACTTTTAACTGATTGTACTTTTCGGGCAGAAGGGCAAAGAGAATATGGGAGCCGTCCAAGGGAGGAATGGGAATTAAGTTAAAAATAGCTAAAAGAAGATTGACCCAGATAATGAAGCCGAAAGCGATAACAATGTTTTCCCCCGAAGGAATTTTCAGCCAGGGAATAAATCTCAAAAGAAGGCCGAAGAAAACAGCTAAGGATATATTAGCCAGAGGACCGGCAGCAGCCACTTTGGCTTCGGCGAATTTTCCTCTTAAATTGAAGTTGTTGACCGGAACCGGCTTAGCCCAGCCGAAAATAATTCGGGACTGAAAAAGAATCAACATTAAAGGAAGAAGAACCGAACCAAAGGGATCAAGGTGCTTTAAAGGATTCAAAGTCAGCCGGCCCGCTTCCTTGGCTGTGGGATCTCCCAATAAATCAGCTGCCCAGCCGTGGGAGATTTCATGAATAATAACTGAAAAGAGGAAGATAATAATAATTAAAATATATTCAATCATAACCCTTGAAAAAAATTCAATTTAATAATAGTATTATAAACATATGTCTAAAGTTTGTAAAATCTGCGGGAAAGGATCTCGAGTCTTTGGAGTAAGAAAAAAACTCCGGGGCAAGTATAATCCTACTGCCAAAAAAAGAAAGTATCCCAATCTTCAGTGGCTTCGGGTACCTGAAGATATAAAGCTCAAAAAATACAAACCCTACGCCGGTCAGAGAATTAAAGCTTGTTCCAAGTGTATTAAAAGACTTTCCTTAAAAAACGGGGTATAGTGTAATTGGCTAACATACACGCATGGGGTGCGTGCGATTCTCGGTTCAAGTCCGGGTACCCCGAATAATTGCGGGTGTCGTATAATGGCTTATTATTTCTCCCTTCCAAGGAGAAGATGGCGGTTCGAATCCGCTCACCCGCTTCATCAAAAAAAGGGCCTCTTTTGGGGACCCTTTTTGATTAAGAAAATAAACCGGGATAAATCCTCGAATAATAAAAAGGAATAAAAATAACTTTGTCTTTATCCTTTAATTCTTCATCCCAGCTTACTTTTTTATTGTTAACCAAAACAGCATCACTGGGCTCAACTTTTAAATAAGACACTCGGAAAATTACCCCGACGGTTATTTTCCTGTTATTTAAAACTTTGACTTGATGGTTATTAAAACTTCCCAAACGACTGACTTCTATTATTGTTTCTTCTGACATTACTCCTCCTTTTTTAAAGTTGTTAAGTTGCTGAACACTACTTTCTAACATATTAAAAATTCTTTTTCAAATTGAAAAATTATGTTAAAATAATTGGGTTATGCATATCATCTGCCATTATGCCGAAATAGGCCTTAAAAAGGGCAAGAGGAGGTTTTTTGAAGAAAAACTGGTTGAGAATATCAAATCGACTTTAAAAGCGGAGTCTTTTAAGCAGGTTAAAAGAATCTCCGGCCGGATTATTATTGAATTTGAATCGGACATCTCTCCTTCTCAATGGGACAAAATTAGTGTCCTATTAAAAAATGTCTTTGGAATAAGCCATTTTTCCCTTGCTCAAAGCTTTCAGCCGGAAATAGAAGAAATTAAGAAAAAGGGATTGGAAATTTTAAAAGAAAAGGAATTTAAAACCTTTAAAATTGAAACTCAGCGCTCCAATAAGAATTTTCCCCTCACTTCTCCGGAGATAAACCGGCAGATTGGAGAACATGTATTAAATAATCTTAAAAAGAAAGTGGATTTGGAAAATCCCGATTTAACTCTTTTCATAGAAATAGTTGATAATTATTCTTTTATTTATTCGGAAAAGATAAAAGGCCAAGGAGGTTTGCCGGTCGGCAGTTCGGGAAAAGCCCTCTGCCTCCTCTCCGGAGGAATTGACTCTCCCTTGGCCGCTTATTTGGCTATGAAAAGAGGGATTAAATTGGAGCTTATCCATCTTTACTTTGACAAATCTTCAATAAAGAAAGTCAAGGAAATAGCTAAAATCCTCAGTAAATTCCAAAAAAAGATAAAACTTCATTTGATTCCCTTCAAGGAGATTCAAGAAGAGATAGCCCGAAAACTTCCCTTGGAGACAAGATGCCTCCACTGTAAGAGAATGATGCTGAAAATTGCTCGGGAAATCGGAGAAAAGGAAGGGATTAAAACAATAATAACCGGGGAGAATATCGGCCAGGTTGCTTCCCAAACTTTGGCTAATTTAAGGACAATTGAATTAGGCAATGATTTTCTAATCTTAAGGCCCCTCTCTTGCTTTGATAAAAAAACAACCATAGAAAAAACCAAAGAAATAGGAAGTTATGAAAAATCAATTATTAAGGAACTCCCCTGCCCTATCGTTCCCGAGCATCCTGAAACAAAAAGCTCTCCTGAGAAAATAAGGAGAGAGGAGGAGAAAATAGACCGGGAAAAACTTGTTAAAAAAGCTTTGGCAGAATCTGAAGACCTCGTTATTATAAGTTAGAAATTGTCTCAGTACTGATTCTAAGTGGGTGTCCTCACGTTAAATCAAGTTGATTTAACAAATATTGGACTCCCATTTTGAAGGTTTTGTACAGAATATTCTAACTTTAAACGGGGCCACTTTCATTATATACTCCTTTAAAATCACCTGTCAATCATTAAAACTTCCCCTAACTGTTTAATCAGGGAAATGACCACCGGCGGAGGCATTAAGCTGTAGCATTGCCTTCCCCGGTCATCTCTGATTTTCCAGGGTTTTTTTTCAGCTTTTATTTTTCCAAAATCATTAATCTTATAATTGTATTCCGGGGTAATTTCGTAATCATTGACATATTTCAAAGCTTTTTGAACGGGAACAACGTTATTAAGCATTACTTTGGGAACACCCGACAAGGATAAAACCTTCCTTATAATCTTTTCGTCTTTTTCCAATCTTGATTTAATATTGGCTATCCCCAATTCATCCCCTTCTTTCTTGACCATTCTCGCTCCTTGGCACCGGGGATTATCGCAAATCAAATAAAATTCCTTTTTTCTTTTATCATAGCCCACTTCTTTGGTCGGCAGAAGCTTGGTGCTCCGGGAAGTCTGGCACAAGGGGCAGATAACTCTATGTTTTATTCTTTCATTGATAACCGACTCCGGTATGTTTATAAGGACAAAAACATCGGGGTCTTCCCGATAACCTATCAAATCTCTGAAAAAGAGAGAGTAGGAAATTTGATCCATATCCCGGGGAAATCCATCTATAAAAAAAGATTTATCCTCTCCCCGATCGGCTATCTCCATTTTAACCAGGGCTAAAATCAATTCACTGGGAAGAAGGCTCTTGGTATTTCTCTTTTTAAAAGATTTTATTATTTCCTTCAGAGGGGTAAATCCCCTATAATTCTTTTCAAGAAAGGAAATGATTTTTTTCTTTTCCTTTCTCTTCTTCATTCTCTTTTCAATGTCCCTGACAATGTCACCGACGGAAAGATGTTCTATTTTTTCAGGGTCGACTATTTCTTTGAACATTTTAGCGTAGGTTCCTTTGCCGGAATTCTTTTTGCCTATCATATAGGCGATAAAACTATTCTTTTTCAGGTGTTCTCTTAATTTTTCTATTTCCTTCCCGGCTTTCAAATCAAAATAATCCCTTCTCTGGTTTGGATCGGTAAGATCAAATTTTTTTGAGATATTATTCAACTTTGTTTTAAAAATTGGAAATTCCATAACTAAAGTTTAACTTTTTTCCGTCTGATTTAATTTCAATATTACCTGACTTATCTGTTCTTAGAATAGTTATACCAAAATCATCCAATCTCTTCAATATTTCAGGATGAGGATGATTATAGGGATTATTGTGGCCAACAGAAATCACCGCTAATTCAGGATTAACCAACCTTAAAAATTCGGAATTACTGGAACTTTTACTTCCGTGGTGGGCAACTTTTAAAATTTCTGCTTTAAGGTCGGCATTTAATAAAAGTTTTTCAATTTCCTCGCCTATATCTCCGGTTAAAAGAAAATCATTTTCCCCAAAAGTCATTTTCATTACAATTGAAGTATTATTAGAAGCTCTATCAGCAACTTCCCCTTCCCGGGACTCAAAAGGATAAAGAACAAAAAACTCAAGATCTCCGGCTTTAATTTTCTGGCCCTTCTCTCCAATGAAAACTCGGGCTTCTTCCTCTTTTAGGTTTTCCTCCCAATAACCAAAAGTCCTGGTATTTTTCTTTATTCCATTCCATAAAATATTTTCCACCCGGTAGCTTTTTAATACATAATTAAGGCCTCCCAAGTGATCGTAATCGGGATGAGTAAGAACCGCCAAATCAATGGTTTTATCCCAAAAAGGAATTTGCCCGCTTAGTTTTTCCAGGATTCTTTTTCCCGAAGGGCCGCCGTCAATAATAATTTGATGATTTTCCGGGGTCCTGATAAAAATACTTTCTCCCTGTCCGACATCAAAAAAAACAACCTTTAACTTGTCGTCTAAATTTAAAACTTCCCTCCAGACAAAAAAATTGGAGAGAGTTAGAAAAAGAATAATTATTAAAAAAATCTTATTTTTAAATTTATCCATTAAACTCAGGCTGGAAGAATTGATTAATTTTAATTTTTTTAGGGATTACTTCCAGAGACCCATTATTTCCTTTCTTTGTTAAAGTTATCTCTAAAACCAATCCTTCCATTGTTTCTTCGGAAAAACCCTGGTCAAAGACAAAATTACCCAAAGAATAGGCTATCCATCCCCCCTTATACCTCTCCATTTTCTGAATTACGTGGGGATGGTGTCCTATTACTATATCAGCTCCGGAATCGATACAACCTTCGGAAAACTTTTCTTGAAAATCGGTTATAACTTTGCTGTATTCAATTCCCGTATGAAGAGAAACGATAAGAAGGTCAACTTCTTTTCTTACATCTTTAATATAATTTTTTACATTCTCCAGGGAATAATAATTTATCCAGGCAAGGCCGGCCGAATTGCTCTTGGCTTGCCAATAGCTCGTTCCCAGATTGGTATAGGCAAGAAATCCTATTTCAATTCCATTAACTTCCTTGGTTTTAAGGGAAAAAGCTTCTTCTCTGTCGCGGCCGGCTCCCAAACAGCTTATGCCGGCTTTCTCCAATCTATTTAAGGTGTCCAAAAAAGCTTCCCGGCCGTAGTCAAAAGTATGATTATTGGCCAAAGATAAAACATTAAAACCGAGATAATTAAGAGCTTCAATTGATTCCGGAGAAAATCTAAAAGAATAGATGCTTCCCGCTTTTTCCCCTTTATCGGAAAGGGGTCCTTCAAGATTGCCGAAAATTAGATCCGAATCCTTAAAATCTTCCTTTATCTTTGAAAAAGGAAAATGCCAGTCGTTCCCACCAAACTTTTCAACCATAAATTCCACTCCCCTGTTGAGCATAATGTCCCCAACGGCAGTAATTTTAACTTTCTTTTCTTTTAAGGGTTCCTGGGATAAAGAAACATTTCCGGTTAAAAAAAGATTGCTTTGGCTCCAATTGAATTCAAAGACTAAAAAACCGACTATCAGGCCGATTGAGAAAAAAAGGATTTTTGAATAAAAATCTTTCATGAGAAAGCTTACTTTTTCCAATCCTTAATGGAATCCTTTAAAACAATGATTCCCACTAAAATAAAAACTATTATCGGTATAATTATTTCCTTCATAAACCGCTGTTATTCTCCTAACTCCTCCCTGACTTCCTCTTTGCCTTTTTCCAGCTCTTTAACCTGCTCTTTGTCAAGCTTGAGAAGAAGGGCTTCAAATTCTCCGACATGAGTTTTCTCCTCTCGAGCAATATCAAGAAGAATCTTTTTGATATCTTCGTTTTCAGTCATAGCCGCCATCTGCTCGTAGAGATTAACAGCATCTAACTCGGCAATTAAGCCGGCTCTGAGAATTTCTTTATCTATGTCTTCTTTGTTTTTTAATTTTAAGGGTATTTTTGAAAGCATAAATTTATTATTATGACCTTTGAAGATAAACTGTCTGGGTGGGATAAGCAAAAACAATATCCTCTTTTTCAAATTTTTCTTTCAAAGCCAAGTTTATTCTTTCCTGGATATCCATATAGACATTGTAGTCGGAACTGTTAAGATAGTAAACAACTTCAAACTCCAAACTGAAATCGCCAAATTTCTTAAAGTGAACTCTGTCCAAATCAGCAAAATTAATTTCTTTTATAACATCGGAGACTATTTCCGAAACTTTTTTAATTTTTTCATTGGGAGTTTCATAAGCAATTCCAAAAGAAAATACTATTCTTCTTTTCTTCATCTTCTTATAGTTGTTAATCCTGCTAGAAGTTAATTCCTTGTTGGAAATAACCAGCTCTTCTCCTTGGAGAGTTTGGAGCCGAGTTGATTTTATCCCTATTTTTTTAACCACTCCCATATCCTTGCCAATGATAATGAAATCCCCAATTTCAAAAGGACGATCAAAATAAATGGAAAAACTGGCGAAAATATCACCTAAAATATTCTGGATGGCAAAAGCTATGGCAATTCCGCCAATTCCCAAACCGGCAACTAAAGTGGAAATGTTGTAACCTAAATTCTGAAGAATTAAAATGACAGCAACCAGCCAGACAATAACTTTAATTATCTTAGTTGCTATTTTAACAAGATGAGGATCAAACTCCCCTCCTTTTCTTTTTTCAATTACTTTTTGGGAACCGTAATCAATAAAAGAAGTAACCACTTTTATCAAATAGTAAGCCAAAACAGCCAAGAAAAGATAATAAATGATTTTATCGGCCAAGTTGGAAAGAACAATAAATCTGGAAGCTAAATAAAGAGGAAATATTAAATAGAAAAGAAAACCGACGCTTTCAATAACCGCTACTAAGGAACTATCAAAATCATTCTTGGTCTTTTGAGTTAACTTTTTCAGCTTATTTATACCTACTGTTCGGAAAAATCTCAAAATCAAGAAAACAATAATAAAAACGCCTAAAGCAATTAGATATTCCTTGATTGAATTTCCGGCCAAATTAAAAGTTAGAAAATCCATATTTTTATTATAGCAGAAAAAAATTCATTTAAAAGATT
>CAYPCL010000003.1:0-22596 GCA_964409215.1 uncultured Candidatus Saccharibacteria bacterium
CCCGAAAAATTTATCGCTCAATAAATTTCTCTATGATAATATGCCATCGTGGTTGCGAGAATTGTGGATGTCGGGTGCTCAATATTATTATGACGCCATAGCCTCCTTACCCTATGCTTATAAAGATGAAAAACCAAATTATAGTTATGCTCAAAGCTGGCTAAACGAATGGAGCGAGGATTCATTACAAGCGATTTCAAAATTACTGGAATATCTTGAAGACATGGTACCGCCAGTAATCTTGAATACTCCAGCAAGTTTATCCGACAAAGATTTTTTAAGAGATTAATAAGGTAATCGGATAATTGCTTAAATGAAAAGTGTTTGGTAAATTATTTTTAATCCACCCGTCCCCCTTTTTAATTTGTAGCCCCTCCGTAAAAAAATCGGGCGAAGCCCGAAAGCAAGCGGGTCCCATAGCAAAACCTTCGATTTGTTCAAAATGGGTTCGGATTTTGTCCAGCAAACACCAAATTATTATTTATCCACAGGCAGGGTATAATATAGGTTGGAATTTTGCTATAATGATTTTATGGATATTCTAAAGGTCGTTTTTAATAATTAACTGATTTTAAAAATATGACAGTTCAAAGTTGGTCTTCTACTACAATAAACGCTCTCCAGAATCTCTGGGAGGGTTTTATAGATTTCATTCCCGAATTGATAGGCGCTCTAATAGTCCTTATAATTGGTTGGCTTATTGCCAGTTGGATAGGCAAGCTTGTTGCTGAGATACTTAAGAGGTTGAGAGTTGATAAGATCTTTGAGAAAAGCAAATGGGACGAAGCTCTGGAAAAGGCGGAATTCAAGATGAAAATATCCGAGTTTATCGGAGGGATTATAAAATGGATTTTAGTCATTGTCTTTTTAATGGCAGCGGTTGAAATTCTCAATCTTAAAGCTTTCTCTAATTTCTTGGGTTCAATTGTAGCCTGGCTTCCCAACCTGGTAGTGGCAGCTGCTATTTTCGTAGTAGCGGTTATTCTCTCTGATTTTATAGAGAAGCTGATGAAAGCTATTGTCAGCAAAATGGACGTAGGCTACACCAAGGTTCTGGGCAGCATTATCAGATGGGCTATTTGGATTTTTGCCATCCTGGCCATTCTCTCTCAATTGGGCGTAGCTGAAACGATCATCAATACTTTAATTCAAGGATTTGTTGGATTAATAGTAATAAGCTCGGCTATTGCTTTCGGATTGGGAGGCAAGGATGTAGCTAAAGAAATTCTTCAAGGATTGAGAAATAAAATGAAGGAATAAAGGATATTGGAAATTAATGAAATAAGCCCGCTTTTTCAGCGGGCTTTTTAGTTGTTAACTATTAACAATAAGGTTAACCTATGTTAACTTTATTAAATAAGTTAACAAAAAATTTTATGAAAAAAGAAAAATATCTTTCTACTTCCGAAGCAGCAAAAATACTTGGTTTAAGTAGAGTCTCTGTTTTTAAAAAAATTAAAAAAGGAGAAATTCCTGCCGAAAGAGTTGGAAGAAATTATATTATTCCCAGGGAAAAAATATCCCCGGCTTTAGATAAGGAAATAACTTCCAAGGAAAAGAAATTTATAAATAAAGCTACTAATAGAGTAGTAAAGGAATATAAAGAAACCCTTAAACTTCTCGGCAAAGAATAATTATGATAAAGTCAATTAGCTTAGGAGAAATAAGAGAATTAGCTTATATTCTAGCTAAAAAGCACTTGGAATGGGATGAACCTATACCAAATTTTAAAACTAGAAACCTTCAAATACTCGAGAGTTGCCTTATAGTTCCTTTCCAAACTTTCAATAGAAAAGAGCTTTATCGAGGCTTAACTAAAAAAATTGCTGTTTTTTTTATCTAATGATAAAAAATCATCCTTTTCAGAACGGAAAAAAAAGAATTGCCATTACTACTCTACTTGTTTTTTTGGCTAAGAACGAAAAATGGATTAAGGTAGATAATAAGGAATTCTATAATTTTGCCAAATGGGTTGCGGAAAGCAATCCTAAATTGAAAGATGAAGTAATAAATGCAATAAAGAGTTTTATAGAAAAAAATATCAGCACTTGACATCATTTCCCAACCTGCTAAACTAAAAGGGCATGATAAACAAAATACCAGTTTTAAGAAGGATTAAAGAAAGTTTTGAAATAGAAAGAAGTGGCTGATGATAAACCGATATTTTAAGGTTTTTCAAGCCGCTTCCAAAAGCGGTTTTTTGTTTCAGCTCTTTATAAATACTTCTTTGAGGAAGTCATAAGGAAATTAATTATTATTAATTGTCGGCTAAATTTTTACCTTTGATTAATTCTTTGATAATCAGGGGTAAAAGTTAGTCATTCAGGCAATTGCATTTACAGGCAAATGGAGGATGCCTTGGGAGCAGAAGACGATGAAGGACGTAGCGTAGCTGCGATAAGCCTCGGGTAAGTGTTTAGCAACTTTTGATCCGAGGATTTCCGAATGGGGAAACCCAATCATGTAAACCATGATTACCGTTTTTAATAAAACGGGGTGAAACCCGGGGAAGTGAAACATCTCAGTACCCGGAGGAAAGGAAAATAAGGCTTTATCTTTAAGATAATAGTCCATTCCCTTAGTAGTGGCGAGCGAAAAGGGAAGAGCCTAAAATCATTTGGACTTTGTCCGAATGGTGGTTGGAGGATAATAATAGGGTTTAACCCGGAAAGTTAAAAAAATTGTTTTGGTTAGCCGAAGCATTCTGGAAGGAAGCGCCAAAGAAGGTGACAGCCCCGTAGGCGAAAACCAACAATTCTTTCTGATTATTATTCCTAAGTACCGCAAAGCATGATAACTTTGCGGGAAACCGGCTGAACTATCAGCCAAGGCTAAATACTATCTGCTCACCGAGAGTGAACCAGTACCGTGAGGGAAAGGTGAAAAGCAGGGGGGTGACCCCGGTGAAATAGAACCTGAAACCATTTGCTTACAAAGAGTCAGAGCTCTGTTTTCAGAGTGATGGCGTACTTTTTGCAGAACGGGCCAACGAGTCTAAGTATTCAGCTTGTTAAAGCCCCTTTGGGGCGAAAGCTCAGCGAAAGCAAGTCTTAATAAGGCGTATTTTGCTGAATATTTAGGATCCGAAGCCAAGCGAGCTTGCCATGACCAGGGTGAATCTTGATGAAAATCAAGAGGAGGCCCGAACCCATAAGTGCTGCAATACTTTGGGATGAGTTGTGGTAAGGAGTGAAATGCTAAACGAGCTTGGTAATAGCTGATTCTCCCCGAAATAGCTTTAGGGCTAGCCCTGTTTGATTCCTTTCAGGGGTAGAGCACTGGAAGGGTAATCTTTGGATTTATCCGGACTACCCTACTAAACTCCGAATACTGGAAGGTTAGAGCAGGAGTCAGACTGTGGGAGCTAAGTTCCATGGTCGAAAGGGAAACAGCCCAGACCACCATCTAAGGTCCCTAAATTTGAACTAAGTGTTATAAAGAAGTATTTCGGTTTTGACATACAGGAAGTTAGCTTAGAGGTAGCTATCTTTTAAAGAGTGTGTAAAAACTCACTGTTTCAAGCCATTAGGCGGGCCGAGGTGCACTGAAGATTCAGGGGGCTAAAGTTCAGTACCGAAGATGTGGCTCTATCTTTTAGATAGAGGGTAGGGGAGCGCTCTTTATTTGCTGAAGCCTTGATGTAAGTCAAGGTGGAGAATAAAGAGGTGAGAATGTTGGCATGAGTAACCACAATTCCGATGAGATTTCGGAACACCGAAAGTCCGAGGTTTCCTTGGCAATGATAATCAGCCAAGGGTTAGGCGGCCCTAATCCAGCTCCTAAAGGGGAGTTGGAGATGGACAGCTGGTTAATATTCCAGCCCTCAAATATTTGATTTTGGAAAATGACGGAGTCTAGTAGGTAAAGCGAGTTATTAGATTCTCGTCGGCGGCTTGAGATTTTTCAAGAGCTGTCGGGAAACTTGTCTTTGACAAGTGAACTTTATTGAGCAGGCTTCCTAGAAAAGTTTTTCAAGAATTAATCGGATATTTGATCCGTACCTTAAAACCAACACAGGTGGACAAGCGTAAGTGTGCTAAGGTGAACGAGTGAAACCTAGTTAAGGAACTCGGCAAAAAAGCGGGTGTAAGTTCGCAA
This sequence comes from uncultured Candidatus Saccharibacteria bacterium, assembly GCA_964409215.1. Classification (GTDB taxonomy): domain Bacteria; phylum Patescibacteriota; class Minisyncoccia; order Minisyncoccales; family CG1-02-41-26; genus CAYPCL01. Next base: position 4,099 of record CAYPCL010000003.1, read on the forward strand.
TAAACCCTCCCTAATTATTTAGGGCGCAGCGCATGATTCCCTGGCGACTGTTTATCAAAAACACAGGTCCCTGCTAACTCGTAAGAGGATGTATAGGGGCTGAGGCCTGACCAGTGCCGGAGTGTTAACTTTGCCGGCTTTGTCTTTATGGCAGAGCTGAGTGAATCAAGCCTCTGGTAAACGTCGGCGGTAAGTAAGTTGCCGCTTGGTGGGAGTAATCCTGCCAAAAAAACTCGGCTATATGCGGGAAACCCCGGAAGTATCTGAAGCTACTTATTTTATCCTATTTATTATATAATGGGATAATGAGTAAAAATGCTTTCAGTGAACCGGACAATCCGCAGGAAAGGTTCTTAAGAGAAATTCCTGAAAGTATGGCTTGGTTTCTCACTGGATTTACGGAAGGAGAAGGAAGTTTTAATCTGTCCGTAGCTAAAAGAAAAGATTATTCTAAAGGATGGAAATTTGATTTATCTTTTAATATTTCTCAAAAAGAAGGAATTCTACTCCAGAAAATAAAATCAATTCTTCGTTGTGGAACCATAAGATCAAGGAAGGATGGAGTATATGCTTTTGAAGTAAGGAGTTTAAAAGATATTAGAACTAAAATCATTCCGTTCTTTGAATATTATTCTTTGTTATCCTATGGTAAAAAGAAAAGTTTCAGTGCTTTTAAAGAAATATCTGAAATTATGGAAAACAAGGAACATTTAACTAAGACAGGCATTAAAAAAATCCTAAGGTTGAGAAATCAAATGAATATAGGAAGAGGTAGGAAAAGAAAGTATTCTGATGATGAGATATTGAGTTTCTCTTGAGAAAATCCTCAGAGGCCATACGCCGAGCCCCGTTAATTTTACGGGTGAAGATATGGTCCACGCCTTCTGGCGACAGAAGGATTATACGTGAACTCTGACCGTCCAAAGGTAGCGTAATCCCTTGTCAGGTAAGTTCTGACCTGCATGAAAGGCTCAACGACTGGGGAACTGTCTCAACTAGGTGCTCGGTGAAAATGCAATTCCTGTAAAGATGCAGGATACCTGCGGCTAGACGGAAAGACCCCGGAAGCTTCACTACAGGCTCCTATTGGGTTATCAATTTAGATGCGTAGCGTAGCGGGGAGGCTTTGATTTTGTCATTTCGGTGACAAAGGAGCCGTCCATGAAACACCCGCCTTTTAAATCGGTAATTCTAATCTGTCATATTGACGGCGACAGTGGGTGCTGGGTAGTTTAAGTGGGGCGCTTGCTTGGTAAAAGGTAGCCCAAGCGTTTATAAGGTTGGCTAGGAACGGATGGAAATCGTTCTCATTCCATAAAGGGATAAGCCAGCTTTACTGTGAGAGGGACATCTCAAGCAGTCTCGAAAGAGGAACTTAGTGAACCGACTCTAATTCATGGAATTGGAGGAGATAATCGACTAAAAGTTACTCCGGGGATAACAGGTTAGTAGAGCCCGAGAGTTCTTATCGACGGCTCTGTTCGACACCTCGATGTCGGCTCATCACATCCTGGGGGTGAACAAGCTCCCAAGGGTTTGGCTGTTCGCCAATTAAAGTGGTACGCGAGCTGGGTAAGTGAATTCGAGCCCAGTAAAAACTGGCTAATAACGGTGAAGTCCAAGTTATTTCATAGTATAATGGAATAATGGATAATACCGTGGGAAGACAATTTTATATCTCTCAAATTCAAGATGAAATACAAAATTGTCCCCGTAGAGACTGAGTCCAAAAGGACAAGGTAGTAGCTAACTTTAAAAGTAAACTATTACAATACGCCAGCTTATCAATATTATTATTGATAAGAAGATATAGTCCGTACTTGCAGTAATGCAAGATTAATATGTCAGACCGTTGCAAAACAGGTTGGTCCCTATCTACCGTGGGCGCTGAGTCTTGAGGGAAGTTGTGCGTAGTACGAGAGGACCCGCATGAGTCAACCTCTGGTGCATCAGTTGTCATGCTAATGGCATTGCTGAGTAGCTAAGTTGATTTGGGATAAGCGCTGAAAGCATATAAGCGCGAAGCCCATCCCAAGATTAGGACTCTTAGATATCCTGAAGACTACAGGTTTGATAGGCTCTAAGTGTAAGGCAGGCAACTGTTTTAGCTGAGGAGTACTAATAAATCATTCGCTATTTGCCTGGATCTTAGCCGGCAATTAATAATAATTAATAATTTGAGTGCAGATATGGGGGTAATGCCGAGGTTGTCCCACCCGATCCCATTCCGAACTCGGAAGTGAAATGCCTCAGGGCCGATGATAGTCTTTTTGGCGAAAGTAGGTCGCCCCCATATTTGCACTCAAAGAAAGAGCTCTTTTTTAAGAGTTCTTTTTATTTTATAATAGAAATTGAGATGGATTTTAAGAAAACAATTTTAATAATTATTTTTTCTATTCTCGCCTTATTCTTTATCAACAAATTCTTTTATTCTTCCTTAAAAGACTTTGTTTTTTCTTCTTTCCAGTCTGTTGAAAATTCTTTTTGGGAAGAAGGTGCTTTTTTGGAAAAGAATTTAGGTAATTTTTTCCGAACTAAGGAAATAATAAAAGAAAATGAAGAATTAAAAAAGGAAAACATATTTTTAAAGAGTAAAATTAATGAAATAAAAGGATTGGAAGAGGAGAACTTAAGTTTAAGAAAACTTTTAAATTTAGATATTTCCAAAGAAACCAATCTTATAGAAGCTGAAGTGATTAGTGGGAAACAAGAAGATACCCTTCTTTTAAACAAAGGAACTGAAGACGGTCTTAGAAAGGGTATGCCGGCTCTTAGCGAAGAAAATATTCTTATTGGAAGAATTAACCAGGTCTTTGATAATTTTTCCGAATTAACTCTGATTTCCCAAAAAGATTTTACCTTTTCGGTTAATTTAGCAGCTGAAGAAGGAGAAATTTTGGAAGCGGCCAAGGGAATAGGGGATTCAATGTTAAAAATAGAATCCTTGGCTGAAAAAGGAGAGATAAAAGAAGGTGATATAGTCTCCAGTTCGGCGGTTGGGGGTATTTTCCCTTCGGGAATTTTAGTAGGGAAAATAACGGAAATTGAAAGGAGGAAATCAAAATCCCTGGGGGAATACCGGCTGGAGCCTTATTTTAAAAATATTAGAATAAAAAAAGTCTTCTTAATTGAAAATTTTTCTCCCAATGAAGAGTGATTTTTTAAAAGGTTTAATTATTTTTCTGACTTTTCTTGTCTTATTCTTTATCCAAGAGGGAATTTTCAGCCGATTTACTCTTTTCGGATTTGGTTTGAATATTTATCTCCTCTTTTTATTTTTGGTTCTTTTTTTCAGCCGGGAAGAAAAGACAGCTTTCTGCTTTTCTATTTTAGGAGGATTAATTTTAGATTGTTTTTCCCTTCTCCCTTTTGGAATTTTTAGCTTAACTTTATTTCTAAATTATCTGTTTTTCAAAAGAATATCTTTATTCTTCAAAAAAACCAATACTCTCAATTTCCTGGCTTTGCTGATTTTATTTTTCCTTTTTTACAATATTATTTTTCGCCTCTTAAACTATTTATTTAATTTGATTTTATGAAGAAAATAAATTTTAAACCTTTGGAAATAGAAGAAATATTTTTGGACGACAACGTTGACGATGTTGAAATGAAAAAAAGAAAAATAGAAGCTCCCTTAGAGAGAAAGAAATTTTATTTTCTCTACCTTGTCATAATTTTTGTTTTTTTGTTTCTTTTGGCTTTTACCTTTAAATTTCAAGTGATAAATCATAATAAATACAGCAAATTAGCCGAAGATAATAAATATTTAAGTTTAAAAATTGAAGCAGAAAGAGGAATCATTTACGACAAAAATATGGAGCAACTTGTTTTTAATGAGATTGCTTTTGATCTTTGGTTGGATAAAAAAAATGTTTCCGATCAGGAAATTAAAGAAATCGGAGATATTTTGGGAAAAAACTTTAAAGAATTGGAAAAAGAATCTCGGGAGGACAAAATAATGATAGCCAATAACCTTTCCCGCTATCAATTGGTTCTGCTTGAAACTAAATTTTCAGAATCCCAATCGCTGGAAATTATAAGGAGAATAAAAAGAAAATACTTCCCCGAAGAAAGTTTAAGTCATATCTTGGGCTATACCGGCAAGATATCTCCCCAAGAGCTGAAAGAGAATGATAATTACGAGATTACTGACTATTTGGGGAAAGAAGGGCTGGAGAAAAGTTATAATAATTTTCTAGCCGAAAACAAGGGTATTATGGAGATAGAAAGGAACGCCCAAGGAAAAATTATCTCCCAAAAAGTTAAAAAAGAGCCTTCTTCAGGCAATGATCTCATTTTAAACCTGGATTTAGAACTTCAGAAAAAAACAGCGGAAGTCTTGAATAAAATTCTAAGAGAGGAAGATATTCCGGCCGCCGGGGCTGTAATTCTGAAACCCGATTCCGGCAAAGTTCTCTCTATGGTTTCTTTGCCTTCTTTTGACAACAATCTTTTTGCCTCCGGCATATCGGAAGATGATCTTAAGGAATTGAATGAAAATCCCGCCAAACCCCAGCTTAACAGAGTTATTAATGGCCTTTATTCCTCCGGTTCAACAATAAAGCCTTTTATCGGCTTGGCGGCTCTTGAAGAAGGAATAATAACTGAAAATACCAATTTCTTCTGTCCGGAAAAGCTTTGTTTGGAAAATAAATACAGCCAGGAGCTGGAATGTTTTTCTGATTGGGAATTTCACGGCTGGACTACAATTAGGAGAGCTATTGCCGAATCAGTCAACCCTTTTTTCTATATTATCGGGGGAGGATACGAAAAACCCCGGGAGCATAATGTGGATCCCCGGATAATTGATTCTTTTGAAGGATTGGGTTCGGAAAAAATAGCTCAGTGGCTGAGAAATTTCGGTTGGGGAGAAGAAACGGATATTGATTTGCCCAGTGAAGCTGAAGGAAGAGTCCCCACTCCTCAATGGAAAAAGGAATATTTTTCTGATAGTTCCTTGGCTGAGCAGGGGTGGTATTCCGGAGATACTTACAATTTATCTATTGGCCAGGGCTACATATTGGCTACTCCAATCCAGCTGGCTGTTGCTCTTCAGGGAATTGTCAATGAAGGAAAAATATTTAAACCTCGCTTGGTTGATAAAATTATTCTAGCAGATGGAGAAAAGAATATTGAAAAAGAACTCTTAAACAATCTTTCCGTTTCTCCCTATAATGCTCAAATTATTAGAGAAGGAATGAAGCAAGCGGTAAAAGCCGGTTCAGCAACGATGCTTAATTCCTTGCCGGTTTCTTTGGGAGCTAAAACGGGAACCGCTCAAACTCCAAGAGAAGATGTTTATCACAACTGGATTGCTCTTTTTGCTCCTTATGAGAATCCGGAAATGATAATGGTTTTAATGATGGAGAATGTTGAAGGCGCCCGGATTGTGGTTCAGAAAGCCGCTTATGAAATTTTAAATTGGTATTTTAATAAAAATTAATTGGAAAAACTCGATTTTTTTATTATAATGAAAACACTATGTCAAACTTGGAAGAGATTAGAAAAAACAGAATAAAAAAGCTTAAAAAGTTCAATTCTTACGGCCTTGACCCTTATCCTCAGGAGACCGGGAGAACTCATCAAACCCGGGATTGCCTTGATGATTTTAAAAAATTAAAATCCTCCCGAATTATGCTGGCTGGAAGGATTATGAGCTTAAGGGGACATGGAGGAATGATTTTTTCTGACCTTAAAGATGGGAGCGGTAAAATTCAGCTTTCCTTTAAAAGAGACAAATTAGGGGAAAAGGGCTTTAAGTTTTTTAAGGAGGTGATTGACATTGGTGATTTCCTTGAAGTTAAAGGAATTCTCTTTAAGACCAAAAAGGGAGAAAAAACCCTGGCTGTTTCCAATTTCAAAATGCTTTCCAAAACCTTATTGCCTTTGCCGGAGAAATGGCACGGCCTTAAAGACAGGGAGGATAGATACCGCAAAAGATATCTCGATCTTATCTTTAACGAAGAAGTTAAAGATAAATTTGAAAAGAGATTTAAAATAGTGAGAACTCTAAGAAAATTTTTAGAGAAGGAAGATTTTTTGGAGGTGGAAACTCCCATTCTCCAGCCAATTTACGGCGGAGCCCGAGCAAAGCCTTTTAAAACCCATCTAAACGCTTTGGATATGGACCTTTACTTAAGAATCGCTCCGGAACTTTATTTAAAGAGGCTTTTAATAGGAGGATTTGAGAAAGTTTACGAAATTGGCAAATGCTTTCGCAACGAAGGAATAGACAAGCACCATAACCCCGATTTTACTATGCTTGAATTTTATTGGGCCTATGCCGATTATAAAGATTTAATGAAGCTGACCGAGAAGATGTTTCAATATATTCTTAAGGAAGTTTTCGCTGGTCTGAAGCTGGAGATCAAGGAAGAAAAGATTAACTTTAAGGATCCTTGGCAAAGAATTGAATTTAACGAGCTTATCCAAAAAGAAACAGGGATAAATCTTGAGGAAATAAATCAGGAGGGGATTTATAAAAAGGCGAAAGAATTGGCTGTTGAAGTTGATAAAAATCAGCCCAAAGCGGAGATAGCCGATGAAATTTATAAAAAACATTGTCGGGAGAAAATTATAAAGCCCTCTTTCATTATTCATCATCCCAAAGGTTTTCAGCCTTTAGCCAAGGAATTTAAGCAGAATCCCGATAAACTGGCTAATTTTCAATTAGTTGTAGCCGGAGTTGAACTGGTTAATGCTTTTTCAGAACTCAATGACCCTCTTGAGCAGAGAAAAAGGTTTGAAGAACAGGAAAAACTTTTTGAAAAGGGATTGGGGGAAGCCCAGAGAATTGACGAAGAATTTTTGACTGCCTTGGAATACGGAATGCCTCCGGCAGCCGGTTTCGGCATGGGAATAGACAGATTGGTAGCTCTTCTGACCAATTCCCAAAGTTTAAGAGAAGTGATTCTTTTTCCCACTATGAAGAGAAAATAATTTATGCTTGATATTAATTTTATCCGTAATAATCCAGAAAAAGTAATAGAAGCTTGCCGGAACAGGCAGGTTGATATTGATATTGATTATTTTTTGAAGCTGGACGAAGAAAGGAGGAAGTTAATTCAGGAGTCCGAGTCAATTAAAGCCGAACAGAATAAAATAAGCAGAAATATTTCCCCGGATAAAATGGAAAAAGCCAAGGAGCTAAAGGAGAAATACAAGAAACTGAGCAGTCGTTTAGAGGAAGTGGAAAAGGAATTCAAAAACATCCTTCTTGGAATTCCCAATATTCCTTTGGATAAAGTTCCAGTTGGCAAGGATGAAAATGATAATAAAGTAATCAAGAAAGAGGGTAAAATTCCCAAGTTTGATTTCAAACCCAAAGATCATTTGGAGATAGGGGAGAAGTTGGATTTAATAGATACTCAAAAAGCGGCTGAAGTTTCCGGAGCCCGCTTCAATTATTTAAAAAGGGAAGCGGTTCTTTTGGAATTTGCTTTGATCAATTATGCTTTTGACGTTTTAACTTCTTCTAAAATAATTAAGAAAATAGCCCGCTCTCTCAATTGTCCGGAAAATATCTTTTTGCCGGTTGTTCCTCCGGTAATGATTCAACCGGAAGTTTTTAAGAAAACTGCCAGAATAAGCGAGGAAAACAAAGAGGAAAGATACTATCTGCCCAAGGACAACCTTTATTTAATAGGCAGTTCCGAACATACCCTGGGTCCCCTTCAAATGAATGAAAAATTAGCTAAAAAAAACCTCCCTCTTAGATATGTTGGCTTTTCAACTTGTTTTCGGAGAGAAGCCGGTTCTTACGGCCAGGATACCAAAGGAATTCTCCGAGTTCACCAGTTTGATAAGATAGAAATGGAATCTTTTTCCCAGCCGGAGGAATCTTTAAAAGAACATAATTTTTTCGTTGCTCTTCAAGAATACTTAATCGGTTCTTTGAAGATTCCCTATCAAGTTGTTGAAGTTTGCACCGGAGATATGGGAGCTCCCGATGCTTCTCAAATTGATATTGAATGCTGGATTCCCAGCCAAAACAAGTACAGAGAGACTCACTCGGCTGATTTGGTAACCGACTATCAGTCAAGAAGGCTTAATATTAAAATTGAGGAGAATAAGAAATTTGTTCATATGAACGACGCAACCGCTTTTGCCATAGGCAGAACAATTGTTGCTATTTTGGAAAATTTCCAGAACAGGGACGGAAGCATTGATATTCCCAAGGTCCTTTGGAAGTATCTAGATTTTAAAAAGATAATATGAAAACGATAATTATTCTCCATGGCTGGCAGAGCTCCAAGGAAAAATGGCAGAAAATCAAGGAATTGCTTGAAAACAGGGGACTGAAGGTCATTACTCTTGACTTGCCCGGTTTTAAAGCGGAAACAAAACTTAAAAAGGTTTGGAATTTGGACGATTATTTAAATTGGGTTGATAGTTTTATTGAAAATTGCCGGGAGACTCCTTTTCTTTTAGGCCATTCCTTTGGAGGGAGGATTGCTCTTAAATACTCTTTTAAGAAACCCAGTAAAGTCAAAGGATTATTTTTGGTTTCTTCAGCCGGGATTAGGCCTCCCAAGAAGATTGTTTATAGGGTTTTTGAAAAAGGAGCTTGGTTGATTCGCAAGCTAAAAATAGAGGAGATTCCCTTGATTAAAAATATTTGGTTTTTGGCCAGGAAATTTTTTTACTACTTTATTCTCCGGCGGAAAGATTATTTCAAGACTTCCGGTTTTTTGAAAGCAACCATTAAGAACATTATTAAAGAAGATTTAAGTCCCATCTTAGGGGAAATAAAGGTTCCTGTTTATATAATCTGGGGGAAAAACGATCTAATCACTCCTCTCTCTGATGCTTATCTGATGAACGAGAAAATAAAGCATTCCCGATTAAAGATACTGAAAAAGATAGGCCATACCCCTCATTTGGAAGCCCCTCAATTATTGGCTGATTCCATAGTCAGTTTTCTATGAAATTGTTTTTAACAATTCTCTGGTTTTTAATTTTTAATAAGCTGGTTTTGTTTTGGTTTTGGCTTTGGCAGCTTAAGGAATATCATTGGGGAAGGTTCAAGGCTCATTTTGAAACCCGGGGGCTTGAAAAAATCCTCCATAGTTTTTATGGGAGGAGGGTGCCGAAATTCACTCCCAAAATAATTCTTATTTTCCTAATGACTCTTTTCCTGGAAGGTTTGTTTCTCATTTTAAATTCTCCCTTTGTTTTTCTGGTCGTTCTTTTTTTTATTCCCCTGATTGCTTCCGTTCTAATTTTAATCTTCCAAATTCCAACCCGCTTCTTGGGGAAGATAATTCTAAAGAAAGCAGAACTAAAAAGGAAAAAGTTTAAAGATCTGACAGTTATTGGCATTACCGGCAGTTACGGCAAAACAGCAACTAAGGATTTTTTAGCTTCAATTTTAGCCAAAAAATTTAGAGTTTTGAAAACAGAAAAGCATATTAACTCCGAATTGGGAATTGCCAGAACTATTTTAAAAAAACTCAAAGAGGAGGATGAGATTTTTGTAGCGGAGATAGGGGCTTATCAAAGAGGGAAAATAGGGGAGGTTTGCCGAATGATTAAGCCGAAGATAGGTATTTTAACCGGAATCAATGAACAGCATATGTCCACTTTCGGTTCCCAAGAGGATATTATAAAAGGAAAATACGAGTTAATTGAGAATCTGCCGGAAAACGGCCTGTCAATTTTTAATGGAGAAAATAAATATTGCCGTTTTCTCTACCTCAAAACCAAAATTAATAAAAAATTGGTTGAAAAGAGAAACGGTTTGGATAATTTTCTCCCTTGGGACAAGGAAAACTTTTTGCTAGCCGCCGAAGTCAGCCGTTTTTTAGGAGTGGAAGATAAAATAATAAAAGAAACAGCTGAAAATTATTCCGGGACCTTGGAAATAAAAAAGAAAGATAATTTGGAAATAATAGACAGCACCTATTCAGCCAATCCCAAAAGTTTAATAGCCCATCTTGATTATTTGAAGAAGATAAAGGGAGAAAAAATATTGGTTATGCCCTCTTTAATAGAATTAGGTGAGGCAGCTTCCCAAATTCACAGAGAAATAGGGGAGAAGATAGCTCAAGTTTGCAGTCTGGCAATTATTACTAGAAAAGATTATCATAAAGAGCTGAAAGAAGGCGGAGGAGAAAGAGTAATTTTTTCTTCGGACAGCGAGGAGATAATTAGAAAAATAAAGGAGTTTTCCAATCAAAAAACCATCATTCTCCTTGAAAGCAGAGTCCCCAAAAAACTGGTTGATTATTTATTTAATTAATTTTATGTCTGATTTTATTATAAAAGAAGTTAAGAATAAGGAACAATGGGAAGATTTTCTCAAGAGTTTTGAAAGAAAAAGTTTTCTTCAAAGTTGGAATTGGGGGGAGTTTAGAAAGAAAATGGGAGAGAAGATTTGGCGTTGGGGAATTTACAAGGATAATTATTTAAAAGGAATCGCTTTAATAACCAAAGTTTCAGCTAAAAGAGGAAAGTTTTTATTGGTGCCTCACGGGCCGGTGGCTGAAGAAAACAAGAAAGATATCTTGAGAAAGTTGACAGAAGAGATGAAGAAACTGGCCCGGAAGGAAAACTGCTCTTTTATAAGGATTAATCCCATCTGGCTGAGAAATAAGGAAAATGCCTCTCTCTTTGAAGAAATTGGTTTTAGAAGAGCTCCTCTACACAGTCATCCGGAAAGCAGCTGCCGGCTGAATTTAAATTCCTCGGAAGAAGAAATCTTAATGGCTATGAGAAAAAATACCAGATACTATATTAGAAAAGCTTTAAGAAACGAAGATATTAAATGTTTTAAGAGTGAAAAAGAGGAAAGCTTGAAGATTCTCAATGAACTTCATAAAAAAGTTTCCCGGGATAAAAATTTTATTCCTTTTTCTCCGAAATACATCAAGGAAGAATTTAATTCTTTTATCGAAGATAATCAGGCCTGCTTGTTTATCGGGAAATATAAGGATAAAGTCATTGCTTCTTCTTTTGTTTTGTTCTGGTCGGGGATCGGCTTTTACCATCACGCAGCTCTTTCCCCGGGATTTAGAAAAATTCCCGTTTCCTACCTTCTTCAATGGGAAGCGATAAAAGAAGCTAAAAATAGGGGTTGCCGGATTTATGATTTTTGGGGTTATATTGATCCTCAAAAGTATCCCAATCATCCCTGGGCCGGCCCCACTCTCTTTAAGCTGGGTTTTGGGGCCCAAGGGGAGGAATATCTCTTTACTCAAGATTTAGCTCTTTCTCCTCTCTATTACCTTACCTTTATTTTCGAGAAAATAAGAAAAATAAAAAGAGGGTTATGAAGAGAAGGTTCAAGAAAAAATCTATTTTTAAGAGAAAAAACTTTTGGATATTCCTATTACTGCTTCTAATCTTACTTGCCTTAGTTTACTTCCTTTATTTCTCCGGTTTTTTTGCCCTAGAAAAAATCAATCTTTCAGAAAACGTTTTATCGGAATATTATTCGGAGAAAATTAAAGAAAAGCTGAATAACTATCTTGGCTACAACCTCCTTTTCTTAAACGCCGGGAAAATAGAAAAGATGATTCTGAATGAGTATAGTTTTTTAAAGGAGGTAAATACTAAAAGGAAGCTACCCGATGAATTTATTCTTCAAATTTCCGAAAGAAAACCCCTGATTGTCTTTTGCTCCTACGAAGAATGCTTCTTTTTAGATAAAGAAGGCATAGCTTTTAAGAAAAATAATTTAGAGGAAAAGAAAGACAAAATAACCAATGTTTTTTTAACCGAAGCCGAAGGGTTCGGATCTAAAAAAGAAGGAGATATATTCCTGGAAAAGGATAAGTTGGATAGAATTGTTTTTTTAAAGGAAAGATTGGAAAATGATTTCTACTTGACTAAGATAATTTTAGCTGGAGACAACCGCCTTAACGTTAAAGTTGAGGGAGATTGGGAAATATATTTTGATTTATCAAGTGATATAGAATTAGCTCTAACCAAACTGAAGCTTCTTTTTGAAAAAGAAATCCCTCCCTCTAAAAGGGGAGAGCTTCAATACATAGATTTGAGATTTTCCAAAGTCTATTATAAGTGATCAAATCCATTTCTTATACTTGAACAACAATAGCATTCCCAAAGTTATAACTCCCATTGAAACTAAAATAATCCAGAAATCGTTTAAATTCCCCCAAAAAGGGAGATAGCTTGTATTCATTCCAAAGATTCCGGCTATTAAAGTTAAAGGAAGGACTATGACGGAAAAGATAGTCAGAATCTTTATTACCTCATTGGTCTTATTAGTCAACAGGGATTGATTGGTGGATTTAAGAGCGGAAAGGGTTTTATGGTTGGCATTGAGAAGTTCAACCGTCTGTCTGTAAATGCTTAAAAGGTCATGGAAATAAGGAGTATATTTTTTCCTTAAAATTTTATTGTTCCCCTTGGCCAACTCTTCAAAAACAACTTCTTGAGGATTAATAGCTCTTTCAAAGCCGATTATTTCTCTTCTAATAAGGGAGATTTTTTTAACACTTTCTTTATGTTTCTGCTGATATATTTCCTGTTCCACTTCATCTATATCTTTTTTAATCTTTCCTAATTTGGGTCGATAAGCGGCCAAAAGCTGCTTAATTATTTGATAAAGTATTTCTTCGGTTCCTTTGTTAAAATAATCTTTTTTAACTTCCTGATAGAGATTACACTTGTCAAAAATTGACTTCAGGGGAACGATATCCTTATAGTGAGAGGTAATTATATAATTTTTTGATATTATGATATCAAGCTCAAAAGGAGTGCTTCCGTAGCTTTCCTTGTCAAAAAAAGGATAGAATAAAACAATAAATATATAGTCGTCAAATTTCTCAATTCTCGGGTAGTCCAAAGGCGGAAAAATTTCTTTGAGAATAAGGGGATGAAGCTTAAATTTCTTTTTTAACAATTCTATGTCTTCTTTGGCGGGATTTTTCAGTTCCACCCAGCTTTTGTTTTTGAATTTTATCACCTGCATTCTGATTTAATTTTATCATAAAAAAGATAAAAATAAAATTTGACTAACTTAATTTAATAATTATAATAAATAAGTACGATGGTTGATAAAAAGAAAGGAAGAGATAAAAAATTAAAAAACTTAGAAAAAGAGCTTGAAAAATGCGAGAAATTAAAAGAGGAATATTTAGCCGGTTGGCAACGTTGTCGAGCTGATTTTTTGAACTACAAAAAGGAAGAGATAGAAAGAGAAGAGAGAGTGAAAGAATATGCCAGGGAGAAGCTTATCTTGAAGATTTTGGATATTTACGATTACTTGGAAATGGCCGTTAAAAATATGCCGAAAGAGATGAATAATTCCCAATGGACTCAAGGTATTTCCCAGATTTACTCTCAATTTTCCAATTGGCTTAAGGAAGAAAAAGTTGAGAAAATGAGGGAGCTGGATAAATTTAACCCCGAATTTCATGAAGCTGTCGCCGAAGTTGATTCAAAAGACAAAAAGAAAGGAGAAATTGCCGAAGTTTTGAAAAAAGGTTATTTAATAAACGGCCGTCTTTTAAGGCCGGCTAAAGTAAAGGTCGTCAAATAAATTATTATATAAATATTTTTATGTCTTTAATACCCTATAATCCTTTTAAGGAAATTGAAGAATGGTTTGGAGAAGTTCCTCGAACACCCCGAGTCGATGTCTATGAGAAAGGAAAGAATATTATTGCTGAAATTGAATTGCCGGGAGTTAAAGCTGAAGATATAAAGGTTGACATTGAAGACAATATGCTTTCCATAGAAGCCAAGAGTGAGAAGAAGAAAGAGAAAAAAGAAAAGGGATATTATAAGAAGGAATTAAGTAGTGGTTATTATAGAAGAGTTCTGCCTTTGCCGGTGGAAGTAAAAGAGGATAAAGCTGACGCTTCCTATGACCAAGGGGTTTTAAAAGTGATTATTCCCAAGAAAAAAGAGGAAAAGAAAGAAAAGAAAAGCACTAAAATTAAGGTGAAAAACAAGAAAAAGAAATAAAGCTTTGTGTTTTAAAACCTTTCCCGAAAGATTTTCGGGGGAGGATTTAAGATTCAAATGGGATATGACTCTTCATTAATATATCAACTATATTTTTGAAGCGGTATCCCAGCAGTAAAAAATTATGTCAAAAATATTAGGTATTGATTTAGGAACAACCAATTCAGCAATGGCCGTAGTTAGAGGCGGCAACCCTACTATCGTTGAAAGCAAAGAGGGGAATAGAACTACTCCTTCGGTTGTCGCTTTAAGCAAAAACGGAGAAAAACTGGTGGGAGTAGTGGCTAAAAGACAGGCTGTCACCAACTCAAAGAATACGATTTTCTCTGTTAAGCGGCTCATTGGAAGAAAATTTTCCGATCCCGGCTTCCAGAAAGACAATAAAAATTTTCCTTTTGAAACAAGGGAAAGAAAGAATGGAGACATAGAAGTAAAAATGGGGGATAAATGGTATACACCTCAGCAGATTTCAGCTATGATTCTCCAAAAAATGAAGCAGGACACTGAGGAAAAATTAGGCGAAGAAATAAAAGAGGCAATTATCACCTGTCCGGCCTATTTTAACGATTCTCAGAGAAAAGCCACTAAAGTAGCCGGGGAAATAGCCGGTTTGGAGGTAAAAAGAGTAATAAACGAACCTACAGCCGCTGCTTTGGCCTACGGTTTGGATAAAAAAAAGAACCAACAGATTGTCGTCTATGATTTCGGAGGAGGGACTTTTGATATATCAATTCTTGATGTTTCCGAAGATACGGTTGAAGTTAAAGCCACCGGCGGAGACAGCCATTTGGGCGGGCATGATTTTGACGAAGAAATTATCAATTGGTTAATTGGAATTTATAAAAAGGATGAAGGAATAGATCTTTCTAATGATTCTCTGGCTTTGCAAAGAGTTAAAGAAGCGGCCGAAAAAGCTAAAATTGAATTATCCAGCACCCAGGAAACAGAGATTAACCTTCCTTTTATTACTTCTGACAGCTCCGGTCCCAAGCATCTTCTTTATAAGCTTACCAGGGCTCAATTTGAAGGAATGGTGGAAGAATATATTCAAAAATCCATTGAATTGGTTAAGAAGACTTTGAAAGATGCTGATTTGAAATCAGATGATATTGAAGAGATAGTTCTAGTCGGCGGTCAAACCAGGATGCCCAAGATTCAAGAGGAAATTAAGAAGATCTTCGACAAAGAGCCATCCAAGGATATTAATCCTGACGAAGTAGTAGCCATTGGAGCAGCTATTCAGGGAGGAATCATGAAAGGCGATGTTAAAGACGTCCTTCTCTTGGATGTCACTCCTTTAAGTTTGGGTATTGAAACTATGGGTTCGGTAAATACCATTTTAATTTCTAAAAATACCACTATACCCACTTCCAAGACTCAAACATTTTCTACGGCTGCCGATAATCAGCAATCAGTGGAAATAAATGTTCTCCAGGGCGAAAGATCTATGGCTAAGGATAACAAGTCGCTGGGTAAATTCATTCTCAGTGGTATTCCTCCGGCTCCCAGGGGAGTTCCCCAGATTGAGGTTAAGTTTGACATTGATGCCAATGGGATTATAAATGTTTCTGCCAAAGATAAAGGAACAGGCAAATCTCAATCTATAAAGATTGAAAGTTCTTCCGGTTTATCCGAAGAAGAAATAGAGAAAATGAAAAAAGAAGCTGAAGCTCACAAGGCTGAAGATGAAAAAAGAAAAAAGTTGATTGAAGCTCGGAATAACGCTGATAATCTCATCTACACCACTCAAAAAACTATTAAGGAGAACAAGGACAAGATTTCCCAGGAAACCAAGAAGGAAATAGAAGAAAAAATAGAAGAACTTAAGAAGGTGAAAGATAAAGATAACGAAAAAGAAATAATGGAAAAGACCAATGAACTTTCTACTGTTGTTCAGAAAGCCGGAGCTGAACTTTATAAAAAAGGAGAAGAAGAGGATAAAAAAGATGATAAAGAAGAAAAGTAATTAATTATGCCAGAAGATTATTACAGCATTTTAGGTATCTCTAAAAATGCCTCTCAAGAAGAGATAAAAAAAGCCTATCGCAAATTAGCTCATAAATATCATCCTGACAAGCAAGATGGAGATGAGCAGAAATTCAAGAAAATATCCGAAGCTTATCAAGTTTTGGGCAATGAAAAGAAAAGATCTCAATATGATAGGTTCGGTCAGGCCTTTGAGGGAGGAAATCAGGATTTTGGAGGGTTTGGCGGTTTTGATTTTGGAGGAGCTCAGGGATTTGATTTTAACATTGACGATCTTTTTGGTGAGTTCTTCGGCTTCGGGGGGAGAAAAAAAGAAAGAGACGTAAATAGGGGAGAGGATATTAAAATAAAGCTGGAGCTGAACTTGGAAGATACTTTGAATAATCTTGAAAAAAATTTAACTTTGGAGAAAAAAGTTTCCTGTAGTCGCTGCAGCGGTTCCGGAGCTGAACCCGGAAGCAAACTTAAAGAATGTTTTTCCTGCCGGGGAACGGGAAGAGTCCGGCAAATGAAAAGAACTATTTTAGGAACAATAACCCGCGATGTAATTTGCCCCGAATGTAAAGGAGAAGGCAGAATTCCCGAAAAGCCCTGTAATGTCTGCAAGGGAGAGGGGAGAGTTGATAAGAAAGAAAAAATTAGGATTTCTATTCCGGCCGGAGTGGATTCAGGTCAGATTTTAAAAATGGCTCGAGGGGGAAATGCCGGCCGAAGAGGAGGTAAAAACGGAGATTTATACATTGAAATTTTTGTTAAGCCTCACCCTGTTTTCAAGAGAAAAGGAGATGATCTTTATTTAAAGAAGGAGATTGCTTTTTCCCAAGCGGTTTTAGGGGACGAAATCAAAATTCCTTCTCTTGACGGGAAAAAGATTTCTTTTAAGATTCCGGCTGGGACTTCTTCGGGAGAAGTGTTTCGGGTCGCCAAAAAAGGAATTCCTCATTTTTCAGGATTAGGAAAAGGTTCTTTATTTGTAAAAGTGATTGTTGATATTCCAGAAAAGCTGAATAAGGAGCAGAAAGAATTGCTGAAGAAATTGAAGAAAGAAGGACTTTAATTGATTTTATTCTTAAAATTAGTAGAATATAGTTGTTGCGCCCATAGCTCAGCTAGGCAGAGCAACGGCCTTTTAAGCCGGTGGTCGGGGGTTCGATTCCCTCTGGGCGCATTTTTTATATAATACATCTTACTTAAAAACCACTTCTTAGTTAAAAAAAAGTGGTGTTATTATTTTTTAAGTTAAGTATTTTTAATTTCCTTCATCCAACTTTACTTTTTCCATCCTAAATCTTTAAGAACTTCATCCATTGTTCCGTCTTTTATTATTTCTTCAAAAAATATACTTACTGCCTCTATGAATCTCTTTTTTACTTCTTCGTAGTTTTTTCCTGATGTTGATAAATCCAAGGCAGGTGTAAAGGCTACATATTTTTCTTTCTCTTTCATTATAGATACGGGTAAATTAAAATTTAAATTAAATTTTTTCATAAACTTTTAATAAGAAAAACTACTATTTAAAGTTTATCAATAAACTTTTAATAGTGCAAGTCAATTTGTTTGATGATAAATAAGATTTTATGGAATTTCTCTTACCAACCTTAAATAATGCTCTAAATTGATAGGACAGGTTCCGCACCATCTTCCTTTGGTTTGGGCTCCCCAAAACTTATTCGGATCGTTATAAGCTGGAGTAGAGGACCAATAAGATTTATTAATTCCATAAGGTATTCCTCCTATTATTTGGAGTTCCGTAATGTTGGGCAATCTCCAATCCGAATAGCCGAAATGTTCTTCCCAACTTTCATTAAAAGCTGATTCCCAGCTTACGCCGCATTCTACATTACTATTAGACTTGTATCCTATATCCTTTAATTCAAGTTTGGTCCACATTAGTCCAGTCTTATTGTCAGTTATTGTCCCGTCGTTATTGTCTATGATATCAAGATCGCTGTTAAATCCGTCAGGCAATTCTTCTCCTCTAACCGGCAGTATTTTGTAGTTTCTGGAAATAAATTTTGAATATCTAATATTCATTATTCTTCCCGTAGCCAAGTCCAAAATCGGAGCCTTATACCTAATAGGTCCGCTAAATCCTCCTCCACTTACCTTTATTTTATTGGAACCCCAATATTTAACCGGTTTTCCGTTGGTAAATTTAGCTGTAATATGGGGCGGAGCAGTGTAATACTCCACAACCGTTGACAGTTCCTTATAATTGGGAATTCTCCAATCGTCATATTTAATTCCTCCTTTATTGGAACAAGTGGAGCTGGCTGTGCTGGTGGAAAATGTTCCGTCTCCACACATTATAAGTCCGAAAGCAACATTGCCGGCTTCTTTCTGGCCAACTGACATATTAGGTAGGCTCTGGAGGTCTTTTGGCCACATTAAACCGGTGAAAAGGTCAGTTAAAGTGTTATCTTCATTATCCCTGAAACCGGCTAAGGGCTTAGCAAAGCCGATATTGGAAATAGAGGATGTTGAACCCTTGGAATTTAGGGTTTTTAGAGCAAAATAATAATTTTTATTGGGATTCAGGCCTTCTATTAATAAATGTTCAATTTTATTAGGTTGGGG
>CAYPCL010000004.1:0-20590 GCA_964409215.1 uncultured Candidatus Saccharibacteria bacterium
ACTCCCCAAAAAATTATGCGAATACGAAACTATTTTTGTTTCTTTTCAAACATGGGATTCTTCTATTATAAAAGAACAACTGTATTATAGCAAATATAAACAAAAAGTCAAGGGTTGAAATTAAAAAGGATATAAGTAAAATAAAAGCATATGCAATATGAATTAAGCTATCTGACCGATAAAGAATCAAATGAAATCAAGGATTCCCTGCCGGGAAAGATTTTGAATGTTCAGGAATTGAAGGATACGAGGCTCTGCTACCCGATTAAAAACAAAAACAGTGCCTTTATGGGAGTTATCGCTTTGGACTGCCCCGAAGAAAAAACAGTTGAATTAAAGGAAAAATTGGAGAAAAATGAGAACATAATGAGGTTTCTCCTCATTAAAAAAGGTTTTAAAAGGAATATAATAAAAAATAGTTATGAATCTAAATAGAGTTTTTATCCTCGGCAACTTAACCCGGGACCCGGAAAAAAGAAGTCTTCCTTCCGGCCAGCCGGTAACTTCCTTTGGAGTGGCTAGCAACCGGTTTTTCAAGAACAAAGACGGAGAAAGACAGCAGGAAGTTGAATTTCACAATGTCACCGCTTTCGGAAGATTGGCTGATATTGCTTCCCGTTATCTGAAAAAAGGCTCTCTGGTTTTTGTTGAAGGGAGATTAAGAACCAATGATTGGCAGGATAAGCAGGGAGTTAAGCATTTCCGAACGGAGATAATCGCCAACAATCTCCAACTGGGCCCCCGGTCAATGAGTCAATCTTCGGAAGAAAGCAATATTAGCCAGTCTCAGACAAAAAAAGAGGATATTCCGATAGTTAAAGAGAAAAAAGCAAAAGCTAAAAAAGAAAATGACGAGGAAATAGATGTTAAAGACATTCCCTTTTAAAAACTATGCAATGTTATTTCTGTCAAAAAAATATTGATGATATAAATTTCCGGGAAACCAGAACCCTGGAACGCTTTATATCGGCAGCCGGAAAGATAAAACCGCGCAAGAAAACCCATCTTTGCGCCAATCACCAGAGAAAAATTGCCAAAGCGGTAAAAAGAGCCAGATACCTGGCCCTCTTGCCTTATTCCAAGAAGTAAGCTTATTTTATCTTTTCCGTAAGTTCCTTTTTTATCTCTTTTCTCACCTCCGGGTGTTCTTCCAAGTATTCCTTTACTCCGGCGCCTCCCTGGCCTATTTTTTTCTTTCCGTATTGATACCAGCTGCCGGATTTTTTTATTACTTCGTATTTCAAAGCCGTATTGATAAGATCGGCCGTCCGGGAAATACCTTCGTTATAGTAAATGTCAAACTCGGTGATTTTAAAAGGCGGAGCTACCTTATTCTTAACAACCTTGACTTTCACCCTTAAGCCGACAACTTCATCCTTGCTTTTAATCTGAGCTCTTCTCTTGAGGTTTATTCTGACCGAGGAATAGAATTTAAGGGCCATTCCGCCGGAAGTCGTCTCCGGATTGCCGAACATTACTCCGATCTTCATTCTGGTCTGATTGAGAAAAATAACCGTAGTTCCGGTTTTGGAGACAATACTGGCTAATTTTCTCAAAGCCTGACTCATAAGACGGGCTTGGCGGCCGATATGCTGATCTCCCATTTCTCCTTCAATCTCCGCTTTAGGAGTCAAAGCGGCTACCGAATCAATTACAATTACATCAACCGAACCGGAACGGACCAAGGTCTCCACTATCTGGAGGGCCTGCTCTCCGGAATCGGGCTGGGAAATAAGGAGTTCTTTCATATTGACTCCGATTCGGCGGGAATAATCGGGATCTAAAGCGTGTTCAGCATCAACAAAAGCTCCGACTCCCCCTTTTTTTTGAGCTTGAGCTAAAATGTGGAGGGCCAAAGTTGTTTTCCCGGTGCTTTCCGGACCATATATTTCCACTATTCTTCCTTTGGGGACTCCGCCGATGCCCAAAGCCAGGTCTAAAGAAATACTGCCGGTGGAAATGGAATCTATATCCACTTTTTTGACATCGGTTAAATTCATTATCGCCCCTTCGCCGAACCTCTGTTTTATCTCTCCAATTGCCTCTTCTAATTCTTCTTTATTGTCTTTCTTTTTTTTAGCCATATATTTTTATTATAAAACTAAAGATTAATATTATAAAGTGTCCGGTTCATCAAAATCATCGGATGTTTCTTCTTTTTCCACGTAAACTTCCCGCGGTTTGGAGCCTTCGGGAGGTCCGACCACTCCGTTTTCCTCAAGCATATCCAGAATTCTGGCCGCCCGGGCATAGCCGATGCTTAACCTTCTCTGGAGAAGGGAAGCTGAAGCTTTACGGTAGCGAACAACCACTTCTCTGGCTTTGTCATAGAGGGGATCGTCGCCGCCCGAACCTTCAAGCTGTCTTTCTTCCACTTTTTCCATATCCTCGCTGATTTTTTCTTCAATTTCGCTTTCTTTCTCAAAATTATTGTTTTTATTGATAAAAGAAATTACTTTTTTAACATCCGCTTGGGGAATAAAACAAGCCTGAAGGCGTTTGGGTTTGCCGAACTCCGAAGATTGATAAAGCATATCGCCCCGGCCGGTTAAAGTTTCCGCTCCGGCCGAATCCAGAATGGTTCGGGAATCGGTCTGACTGGCCACCTGAAAAGAGACCCGAGAAGTCAGGTTGGCTTTGATTAAGCCGGTGATAACGTCAACCGAGGGGCGCTGGGTAGCTACAATCAAATGAATTCCCGTTGCTCGAGCCAATTGGCTTAATCTGACAATTCCGGCTTCTATTTCCTTTTCTTTGGCAGCCATTAAATCGGCCAATTCGTCTATTACTAGAATAATATAGGGCATTATTCCCATTTCCTCCCTTAACTTCTTATTTTTACTTAAAACGCTATTGTGGCTTTGAATATCCCGGCTTTTAGTTTCCCTTAATATTTCAAAACGGCGCTCCATCTCTCCAATTAGCCAATTAAGAACATTGACTGTTTTTTGAGCTTTATAGACAATGGGAATCAATAAATGGGGGAGATTGTTATAAACGGGAAATTCCACTCTTTTGGGGTCAACTAAAATTAATTTTAAAATCTGGGGGGAATTATTGGCTACCAAGCTGACAATTAAATCCTGAAGAAAAATGGTTTTTCCGGAACCGGTGCTTCCGGCCACCAAGAGATGGGGCATCCTTTCCAAATCGGCAAAAACAGAATTGCCGGCCACATCTTTGCCCAAAGGAAGCTCCAGAGGAATTTTATTTTCCCGGTTTCTGGATATTTTCAGCATTTCCTTCAGAGAAACATTGGCCCGGCTTCGGTTGGGAACTTCTATCCCCACCAGAGAACGACCGGGAATGGGAGCTTCTATTCTAATGGGGTGGGCGGCCAAAGCCAAAGCCAAGTCGTTGCTCAAGGTGGTAATTTTGGAAAGCTTAACTCCTTCTTCCGGCTTGAAAGTGTATTGGGTTACGGTGGGCCCGATATTAATTTCCCTCATTTCCACCAAAATATTGAAATTAGCCAGGGTTTTTTCAATGATTTTGGAAATTTCTTTGACATTTCCCGAAGAAGAGATTTTATCGTCAAAATCGGAAAAAAGGCTCAAAGGCGGCATCTTGTAATTCCCTTCTATCTCCGGGGAAATCTTTTCTTCCTCGGATTCCTTTTCTTTTGGAGCTGGTTTTTTAACCTTTTCTATTTCCTTCACTTTGAATTCCGGTTTTTTTATAAAAGTGAATTTTTCCTTTTTGGGCTTCTCCTTTTTCTTTTCTTTTTTAATCTTCTCTTTGGCTTTTTTGGGAGTAAATTCCCAAATAATTAAAAGGGAAATCACTATCAGAGCGCTAAAAATAATAATTGAGACCAAATTGCCGAAATAGGTTAAAAAAGGCCAGCTTAAGCCGGAGCCGATTATTCCCCCGAAATTATCCTCCGGACCCATTATCTGAAAAAGACCGCAGCCTCCCAGAATCATTAAAACAATCCCTCCAAAAATAGGGGCGTAAATTCTTTTTTTCTGGGGTTTCCAAAAAAGAAGGCTGGCTAGAATTAAAAGCAAGGGAATAATGAAAACAATTCCTCCAATTAGAAAATAAAAGAAGTCAAAAAGGACTTTTCCTCCCCGGCCGGCCCGGCCGAGAAAAGAGAAAATAAAAACGAGGGCTAAAAGAAGTAAAACCACTATGACAATCCATCTTTTCACCTTTAAGGGCAAAATAGGGTATTTGTAGCCTTTTTTCTTTTTGTTTTTTTTCTTTTTGGCCATAATTATCTTCCTAAAAATTCATTAATTTTCAGCCGGGTAGTCCGGCCAACTGTTCCCGTTCCCTCGGTTAAGCCCCAGGGCCAGAGGGTATCCTCAGGATATTCTTCTTGAAACCTTATCACTGCCTTTTTGGTTAAAGAACCGAAATAGCCGCTTATTACCCCTTCGGGGTAAAAACCGCGGTTTCTCAGAAATATCTGAAGATAACTGATTTCTTTTCCGCTTTGGCCGGGGAAAAGATCATTGGAAAAAATGAAGCCGGCTGGAATGGTTTCTTCCCGGGGAGGGCTTTCCTTCCCGGTAAGCTTATCCAATTGTTCCTTTAAGCTGTTGATAAGAACCAGGATTTCCTTTATTTTCTCTCGAAGATATTCAATTTTTCCGGCTTTATCTTCTTGATAACAGGAACCTTCATACCAATAAAGACCAGCTTCCTGGCAGCTCTCCTTGTCATTATAATCTTCCTCTTCTTCCTCCTCCTCTTCTTGTTGCCCCTCCTTATAAAGGGTGGTAAAGGAATACTGGGAAGATTGGTTCATCCTGCCTTCCTCGTCCTCAACTTCAATAATGAAATAATAGCTGGTAGCCGGAGAAAGATCATTTAAGTAAAGGGAATGGCTGGTTTTAAAGTCTTCTTCAACGGCTTTTTTAAAACTAAAGGAATACTCGCTCATATAGTAGATTGAGGCCTTGGTTTCTCTGTCCGTTTCCCATCTTATCTTCGTTCTCCCGGACCCTATATTCTCAATATCAACATTGGAGATTGAAGGAGGGGTTTCTTCCTCTTCTTGAGCCAATGTTTTAAAGGAATACTGGGAAGATTGGACCAAGTTGCCCGAATCGTCTTCGGATTCAACTAGAAAATAATAAGTGGTATCCGGAGAAAGAGAGATTAAAGAAAGAGAATGGAAAACTTTTAAGTCCTCTTCGGAAGTTTCTTGAAAACTAGAGGAATATTCGGCCATATAATCAACTTTGGAATCGGCTTTCTTGTTGGTATCCCAGCTGATAACCGCGCTCTCCGAAGTAATATTTAAAACATCAACATTGGAAATGGTTAAACCGACTTCCCGGGCAACGGCAATCTTTCCATTGACCACTCCTGAGAGAATATCCGTTCCCTGGTCGTCATCCAATATGACTCTCGATTCTCCCTGGCCGGCCCCGGAAAAGTCAAAAACAAAGTTACTTTCCGAAGGAGAGGTTGTTTCTTTCCCTTCCAGTCTAATTCTAGCAACGAAAATATTGCTTCCTTTTACTCCGGGAGTGGGCTTGCCGGCTATTATTTTAATCTTCCCTTCGGAAGAATCGGTTAAAATACAAGCGGGACAAAGATTGCTTTTAAAATCGGAGTTAGAAGTATCAATATCAATTAAATTAAAGTTATCGGGGTTATAGGAGATAGAAGCGGCTAGAGCCACTACCTCTTTGTTTTTTGTATCCAATAAAACATCCAGAGAAAATCTTTCCCCTTGGGCAAAAAGAGCTGAAGAAGGATTTAATTTTAAAACACTGCTTTCGGAACTTCCGGTAATATTGGCCAGTTTATTCTGAAAATTGCCATTCTGAAACAATAATATGGCAGTGAAAGCCAGAATAAGGATTATCAGCCAGATTAATTTTCTATTTCCTAAAAAATCCATAATTTATTTCATTCTAACAGATTTTAATCTAATAAAAAAGAAGGCGGGAGACCGCCTTCCTTCCTACTTTCTAAATCCAGTACCGACAGGAATCATCCGGCCGATAATGACATTTTCCTTTAAGCCCCGGAGTTTGTCTTCTTTGCCCTCCAGAGCAGCTCTGATGAGAACTCTTGATGTTTCCTGGAAAGAAGCCGAGGAGAGAAAACTATCGGAAGTTAAAGCTACAGCGGAGATACCCAGTAGGATTGGCTTAGCCTGAGGAAGATTTTTCTTTTCTTTCTTCAGCTTTTTCTCAGATTCTTTAAATTCAGCATAGGAAATTAACCTATCGCTAACCCAGGGGCTGTCGCCGGACTTGGTTATCCTCACCCGGGAAAACATTTGTCTGGCTATTATTTCCAAGTGTTTATCATGAATGCTAATTCCCTCTCCGACGTAAACTTTCTGAATTTCCTTAATAATATATTTTTGAGTTTCATCCACCCCTGATGTCTTAAAAAGCTTCTTTAAATCAAGGGGGCCTGAACAAAGAGCCCGGCCGGTTTTGATCTCCTCGCCTTTTTTAACCAAAATATCGGCCTCTTCGGGAATTGAATAGGACATTTCCTCTATTTTCTTTCCTTTTTCCGCCTTTTTGGGAACAATAATCACCTTGTTGTTATCAAAATCAACTTCTTTCACTTTTCCCTCAACCAGGCTCATCACTCCTTCCCCTTTCACTTTTCTGAGCTCGAGAATCTCTTCAACTCTGGGAAGACCCCGGGTAATATCTCCTCCTCCGGCAGCTCCGCCTAAATGAAAAGTTCTCATAGTCAGCTGAGTCCCCGGCTCACCGATGGATTGAGAGGCAATAATACCCACTGCTTCGCCCAAAGAACACAGCTTATTCCGGCCCATTTCCCAGCCATAACATTTCTGGCAGACTCCTCGGAGAGATTTACAGCTTAAAGCAGTTCTGACTTTTACTTTCTTAATTTCTTCGGCTTTGGATATTTCTTCACCTTGATCCCAGTTAATTATTTCTCCTTTCTTAACTATCGTCTTTGACTTCTTTTTTATGTTTTCCAAGGAAACCCGGCCGACAATTTTAAAAATAAAATCCTGGCCGATTTCCTCAGCTTCACTTTTAAATATTTCCCGGCCCTGAATGTCGCCGCAGTCTTTTTCCCTGACAATGGAGCTATGGCTGACATCGGCCAATCTTCTGGTTAAATAGCCGGAAGCGGATGTTCTTAAAGCGGTGTCAACCGTTCCTTTTCTGGCTCCATGAGTGGAGAGGAAGAATTCCAAAACATCAAATCCTTCCTTAAAGGAGTTTTTGACCGGCAATTCTATTATTCTTCCGCTGGGAGAACTGACTAATCCCTTCATTCCGCAGATTTGAACCGGCTGTCCCCAAGAACCTCTGGCTCCGGAGTTAACAATGGTTTTAATTGGACCTTCATCGGGCAGCTTTTCAATAACGGCTTCTTTTATTTCATCCTTGGCTTCGTGCCAAATTTCAATCACTTTTGAACTGTATTCGCTTTCGGAGAGAAATCCTTTGACGAATTGGGATTCCACCGAATCAACTTCTTTTTCCTTTTTGTCAAGAATTTCCTCTTTCTTTTCGGGAACCATAAAGTCATCTATAGCCAAAGTAATTCCTGAAAGAGTAGCGTATTCAAAACCCAAGTCTTTTATGCTGTCTAAAAACAGCCGGGATTCTTCAGAGGAATATTTCCTTAGAACCTCTCCGATTATCTTGGAAAGCTCTTTGGAATCCACTTCCTTGTTGATAAAAGGAAAACTTTTGGGGAAGGATTTGTTGAATATTATCCGTCCGCAGGTTGTTTCCAGGGGCTTTCCCTTTTTGGAAGGAACAATAATCGGAGTTCTGATTTCCAGTCTTCCCAGCTGATAAGCGGAAACAGCTTCATTGAAAGAGCTGAAGAATTTTTCCGCTTTTCTCTTTTTTTTACCGGTTAACCAGAAAATGCCCAAGACAATATCCTTGGTTGGAGCAATAATCGGTTGGCCGGTGGCCGGTTTGAGAAGATTCTGACTGGAAAGCATCAGCTCTCTGGCTTCCTTTTGGGCCTCATCCGACAAAGGTAGGAAAACGCCCATTTGGTCGCCGTCAAAATCAGCATTAAAGGCCTTGCAGACCAAAGGATGGACTTTAATGGCTTCTCCTTCAATTAAAACCGGTTTAAAAGCTTGGATACCCAGGCGATGAAGAGTAGGAGCCCGATTTAAGAGAACCAGTTTGTTTTCAACTATTTCCTCCAGAGCCCCGAAAATTTCAGGCCTTTTTTCATCAATAAATTTGGAAGCTCCCTTTATATTGAAAACTAATTCTTCATCCAAAAGCTTTTTTATTATAAAGGGTCTAAAAAGCTCCAAAGCCATAATCTTGGGAAGACCGCACTGGTTAATTTCCAGTTCCGGGCCGGAAGCGATAACAGATCTTCCTGAATAATCCACTCTTTTTCCCAAAAGATTTCTTCTGAATCTTCCCTGCTTGCCCGAAATAACGTCAGCCAGGGATTTTAAAAGGCGTCTTCCCCCGGTGGAAGCGGTAGTCATCTGGCTCTTGCGCATACTGTTGTCCATTAAGCTGTCAACCGCCTCTTGAAGCATTCTTTTTTCGTTTCTGACAATGGCTTCGGGAGCGGAAATCTCAATCAAATATTTTAATCTGTTATTTCTGTTAATTACTCTTCGGTAGAGATCATTAAGGTCGGAAGAAGCATACCTTCCCCCTTCCAATTGAACCATCGGTCTCAAGCCGGGAGGAAGAACCGGCAGGTTTTTAATAAACATCCATTCCGGCCTGAGGCCGGCTCTTTCCAATCCTTGAAGAAGTTTCAATCTTTTCAAAAGTTTCTTTTCCTTGCTTTTGGAGACAGTTTCCGCTTCTTTTTTGAGTTCTTTTATTTTCTTTTTAAGGTCTATTTTTTTAAATATGTTGACCAAGGATTCGGCTCCGGTTCCGGCGCTGAATATTTCTCCGTATTTTAAAGAAAGATCTTGATATTCTATTTCGGAGATAATTTTAAAAGGTTCGATGGAGGAAATTTCTTCTTTGGTTTGGCTGAATTTCTGTTTGATAATATCCAATTCTTTCTTCTTTTTTTTATCGGTTATTTTGGAATTGGATATTTGTTTCTTCTTTTTTTCAAATTCGGCCTTCAGTTCCTTTAAGATTTCCTCTTTGGCTTTTTGGTCAACTTTTTCTATGATATAGGCGACAAAATAAATAACTCCTTCCAGATTTTTCCGGGGGATATCCAAAACCATTCCTATTCGGGAAGGAATACTTCTTAAAAACCAAATGTGGGAAACGGGGGTAATCAATTCAATGTGGCCCATTCTCTCCCTCCGCACCTGGCTTCGGGTAATTTCCACTCCGCAGCGGTCGCAGATTATTCCCTTGTATCTGATGCCTTTGTACTTGCCGCAGTAGCACTCAAAATCCTTTTGGGGACCGAAAATCTTCTCGCAGAAAAGGCCGTCCTTTTCCGGACGCTGGGTTCGGTAATTGATGGTTTCCGGTTTTTTAACCTCTCCCTGGGACCATTGGGAAACTCTCTCCGGAGAAGCCAATTTAATGGTAATTGATTTTAAATCTGAGACCTTCATATTATTTTTCTTTTTTAAAATCTATTTGATCAACCTCCACATTCAATCCCAGTGATTTTAATTCACTGAGAAGAAGATTAAAGGAAGCCGGAAGATTTGGTTTTTTAATTTCTTCTCCCTTTAGTATTGATTCATAGGCAGCCGCTCGGCCGGGAACATCATCTGACTTGATGGTTAGCATTTCCTGAAGAATGTGAGCCGCTCCATATCCTTCCAGAGCCCAAACTTCCATTTCTCCGAAACGCTGGCCTCCGAACTGGGCTTTTCCCCCCAAGGGCTGTTGGGTTATTAAAGAATAAGGACCGGTGCTTCTCATATGGACTTTATCCTCGACCATATGAATCAATTTCATTACATACATATAGCCGACCATTATCTTATGAGGAAAGGGGTGGCCGGTTTTACCGTCATAAAGAGTTATTTTGCCTGATTCCGGAAGACCGGCTTTTTTTAGCTCTTTTTTAATATCATTTTCATCGGCTCCGAACAAAGCGGGAGTTACAGCCCGGTAATTTAACTTCTTAGCCGCCCAGCCCAAATGAGTTTCCAAAATCTGTCCAATATTCATTCTGGAGATAACACCGAGGGGATTTAAAACTATATCCACCGGAGTTCCGTCTTCCAGAAAAGGCATTTCTTCTTCCGGCAGAATTTTGGAGATAACTCCCTTGTTGCCGTGACGGCCGGAAAGCTTGTCTCCGACTTTTATTTTTCTCAACTGGGCTACCTCGACTACAATTCTCTTAATTACGCCGGGATCAAGTTTGTCTCCCTTTTCCCGGCTAAAAATCCTCACTCTTACAACTCTTCCCTTGTTGCCGTGCTTTACGGTTAAAGAAGTGTCTTTAACCTGCTTGGCTTTCTCCCCGAAAATAGCCTTTAAAAGCCTTTCTTCGGGAGTTAAGGTCTTTTCCCCGCCGGGAGAAATTTTACCGACTAAAATATCACCAGGACCAACCTCGGCTCCGACTCTAACTATTCCTTCTTCGTCCAAATCCTTAAGTTTTTCTTCGGAGACATTGGGAATATCGTAAGTGGTCATTTCCGGTCCCAGCTTGGTTTCTCTGACATCAGAGGTAAAATCCTGAATGTGAATGGTTGTAAAAGAATCCTTTTTTACCAAATTTTCGGAAAAAACAATGGAATCCTCGAAGTTATTCCCTCTGAAAGGTATGAAGGCGACCAAGAGGTTCTTTCCCAAAGCCAACCTGCCTTGGGAAAAACTGGAACCATCGGCTATTACTTGGCCTTTTTTTACTTTTTCTCCTTTCTGGACAATGGGTTTCTGATGATAGACGGTATACTGATTGCCTTGATTAAACTTCCGGAGGCGGTATTCAATGCTCTTGCCGGAATTAGCTTTAAATTCAATGGAACGGCTGTCCACTTCTTCTATTCGGCCGTTTTCGGGAGCAATTATCTCATCTCCGGAATCGCGAGCTACATATTTTTCCACCCCCGTTCCAACCAAGGGAACCTCGGGCTGAAGAAGGGGCACCGACTGCCTTTGCATATTGGAGCCCATTAAAGCTCGATTGGCATCATCGTTTTGGAGAAAGGGAATAAGAGAAGTGGCCACGCTAATTGGCTGATTGGGGGAAACATCAATAAAATCAACTTCCTTTCTGGGGACTATGGTCGGCCAGCCGGCTTTTCTCACTTTTACCTCCCGGGGAACAATTTTTCCTTTTTCGTCAACTTCAATGCCGGCGTGGGTAATACTATAATCCTCCTCTTCATTAGCGTTAAGATAGTGAATCTCCTCGGTTATTTTCCCGTTTTTAACTTTAAAATAGGGAGTCCTTAAAAATCCGAAAGAATCAACGCTGGCATAAGAGGAAAGATGGGAAATTAAACCGACATTTTGGCCTTCAGGCGTCTGAATAGGACATATTCGGCCATAATGGGAGGGTTGAACGTCCCGGACATCAAAACCAGCTCTTTCTTTGGTTAAACCGCCCGGTCCGGTGGAAGTGAAGCGTCTTTTGTGCTCCAAAGAGGAAAGGGGATTTTCCCCTTCCATAAATTGAGAAAGTTGAGAGGCGGCGAAGAATTTCTGGATTACGGCCATAACCGTCTTGGGGTTAACCAGCTGGGAAGGGCTGATGGTTTCCGGATCGAAGGTGGACATTCTGTCCTGAACTATTCTTTTTAATCTCATTAGACCCACCCTAATCCGAGCTTGAAGGAGTTCGGAAACACTCTTAACCCTTCTATTGCCCAAATGATCTATTAAATCAGACTTGGCTTCGGGATTGTTGTTCATTCTGACTATTTCCTTTAGGACAAATAGGACATCTTCGGCCTTAAGAATTCTGTCCGATTCCTTTATTTTCTTGCTATCCTTGTCCTTAAACTTCTCTTTTAATTCAGGAAGGCGCTCTCTCATTTTCCAGCGTCCGACCCGGCTTAAATCATAGCGCTGGAAATTAAAAAACATATTCCAAATAAGGTCCTTGGCTGCGTCGGGATTGACCAAATCACCCGGCCTTATCTTTTGATAAACTTCTACCAAAGCTTCTCCTTGATTTTTAGCGGAATCGCGGGAAAGGGTTTTTTCAATGAATTTAACTTCCCCCCGGTCTATTTTTTCAAATTCTTTCTTAATGTCTTCATTGGTATAACCGAAAGCCTTGAGAAGAGTGGTAGCGGCAACTTTTCGCTGGCGGTTGATTTTAATTCCCATAAAGCCGTTTGAATCAACGGTAAATTCCAGCCAGGCCCCCCGAGCCGGGATAATTTTGGCTCCAAACATATCCTTTCCTTTTGATTTTTTAGTTGAAAAAAAAGCTCCCGGCGAACGAATAAGCTGGGAGATAACCACTCTTTCCACCCCGTTGATGATAAAAGTTCCATCTTCATTCATCAAAGGAAAATCGGTCAAGAAAACTTCCTGGTCCTTATGCTCTTTTGTTTTTAAATTCTTGAGTCGGAACTTAATTTTAAGGGGAGCGTCATAATTATCGTTATTTTCTTTAGCTTCAATATGGTCTTTGTATTTTGACTTTTCCAGTTTGAAGCTTAAAAAATCAAGTTCAAAATTCTTAGCGGTATAGTCTTGAATGGGAAAAACCTCCTTAAAAACTTCTTCCAAATCCTCTTTCCAAAAATGATCCCAACTCCTTTTTTGATAAACTAAGAGAGGGGGCATGGGCAGAGAAAATTTAGATTTTGAAAAATCTTTTATTTTCATAAAAAAAGAGTAATAAAATAGCACAAAAACTCCCTCCTTAGAGAGTTATCCTTATAGGGCGGCGATTAAGTTAAAAAAATGTTTTTAAAATCAAAACAAAAACCGATCTTACTTTATATATTACTTATCTTGAAATCTTTGTCAAGGGCCACTCTTCGGCAATCATCGCTTTTTTGTCTTTCCGGGGCATGGTCTGATATATTTCCTCGGTGATAAAAGGCATAAAAGGATGAAGAAGCTTCAGGGATTCCAAGAAAACATGATGGAGGACTGAATTTGCCGTCTTCTTTTCTTCTTCATTTTCAGCATTATAGATTCTTTTTTTAGTGTCTTCTATGGTTATATCGCAAAACTTATGCCAGAAAAAGTCATATATCTTCTCGGCTCCAATGTGAAAATTGAAATCCTCAAAAGCGATTTCCATCTCTTTGGTTGTTTTGTCTAATTGCTTCAATATCCACTTATCCTTTTTGCTTAAATTCAGTTTTTTTAAATCTTTTTCAATTTCAAAATCACCAATTTGATTTATAAATCTGGCCGCATTCCAAATTTTATTGGTAAATCTCCTCTGGCCGATAATTTTTTCTTCGGAAATTATTATATCCTTCCCCTTACCGCTGCCGAATATTAAAGCCATTCTCAGAGCATCAGCTCCATAATTGTCTATTATCTCCAAGGGATCTATTGCATTGTTTCTGGACTTGGACATTTTTCGGCCGTCTTTGCCCCGAACCAAACCGTGGAGATAAACATATTTAAAAGGAGGTTTGCCGGTGCAGTAGATACCCAACATAATCATTCTGGCCACCCAGAAAAAGAGAATATCCCAGCCTGTCTCCATAATGGTGGTCGGATAAAACCGATTGTAATCCTCGGTTTTCTCGGGCCAGCCGAATACTGTAAAGGGCCATTGACCGGAGGAAAACCAAGTATCAAGGGTATCGGGATCCTGATGGAGCTTTTCACTCCCGCATTTAGGACAACTATTCGGTTTTTTATCCTCAACTATAATTTCCCCGCATTCTTCGCAATACCAAACTGGTATTCTCTGCCCCCACCATAATTGTCTGGATATGCACCAATCATCAATATTCTCCATCCAATGATAGTAAATCTTTTCAAATTTCTTGGAAATAAATTTAACATCTCCTTTTTTCACCGCTTCTATGGCCGGTTTAGCCATTGGCTTTGTCTTTAAGAACCATTGTTTTGAGATTAACGATTCAATGGGAGTATCACATCTTTCACAAAGTGAAATTGAATGCTCATAATCCTCTTCCTTTTCCAAAGAGCCCTCTTCTTTCAAATCCTCGACAATTTTTCTTCTGGCTTCCTTTACGGTCAATCCTTCGTATTCTCCGGCATTTTCCGTCATTTTCCCTTCTTTGCTGATGATATTGATTGTCTCCAGCTTGTGATCGCCTCCTATCTTATTATCAAGAGCGTCATGAGCCGGGGTTATCTTGACCGCCCCGGTGCCGAATTCGGGATCAACCCTCCGATCGGCGATAATTGGTATTTTCCGGTTTAATAAGGGTAAAACGACTTCTTTGCCTGTTAACTCCTTATATCTCTTATCCTTGGGGTTGACTGCTACTGCCGTGTCTCCGAGCATTGTCTCCGGCCTGGTAGTAGCTACAATAATTTTCTTTTCAGGATGATTCGCCAGCGGATAGCCAATATGCCAAAGTTTTGCTTTTCTCGGCTCATACTTGACCTCCAAATCCGAGAGGGTGGTTCCGCAGCGGGAACACCAGTTAATTATTCTGTCTCCCCTGTATATCAAGTTATCTTCGTATAATTTCTTGAATGTGAAATAAACGGACTTGCTGATAGATTCATCAAGGGTGAATTTTTTTCTTGACCAGTCACAGCTGGCTCCCAGTTTTTTCAGCTGATTTTCAATCGTTTTCTTGTTTTTCATTGTAAATTCATAGACCTTATTAAAGAAACTCTCTCTTCCCAAATCAAATCTTGTTTTATTCTGCTCCCTCAGTTTTTTTTCGTACATAACTTGAGTGGCTATTCCGGCATGATCAACTCCGGGAACCCAGAGAACAGGATTGCCTTTCATTCTCTGATATCTAACCATTATATCCTCTATGGTTACAAAAACAGCGCTCCCTACGTGCAACGAAGCATTGGCATTGGGGGGAGGCATAATTATCACAAAGGGTTTTTTATCCGATTTCCGAGGATTAAAAAAATTACCCTTTTCCCAAAGCTTGTATATTTTTTCTTCCACTTCTGCCGGTTTATAGTTTTTGGGAAAGTCTTTTTTCATAATTCAATATTCACTGAAACATTAGGTATTATAGGATAATATTTTTTGATTGTCTATAAAAACTAGTGGCGGGACAAGGAAGATAAAATTCCCAAACCCAAATAAAAGCCCAGGAGTTGAGAGCCGCCGTAGCTGACAAAAGGCAGGGGAATGCCGATTATGGGGAGAAGACCCAGGGCCATCCCTATATTTATAGTACTCTGGGAGAAAATCATCAAGATGAAACCAACGGCGAAAAGGCGGGTAAAGTTGTCTCGTTTCCGAAAAACAATTTTTATCATCTGGAAAAACAGGAAAATAAAGAGAAATATCAAAAGGAAAACTCCTAGAAACCCCTCTTCCTCGGCAATGGTGGAAAAAATGAAGTCGGTGCTCGTTTCAGGAAGAAAGCCGTACTGAGTTTGGGAGCCTTTGTTTATTCCCTCTCCCAACAAACCTCCGTTGCCTATGGCTATTTTTGACTGATTGACGTTCCAGGAAGCTCCCTGGGGATCCAAATTAGGTTTCAAAAAAGCATAAATTCTCTCTTTCTGATAATCTTCCAGCCAAAATCCCCAAGCCAAACCAAGAAGAATTAAAGCGATTAGGCCCAGGATAAGAAAATGACGGAACTCTAAGCCGGAGAAAACAATGATACCTATCCAAATACAAATTAAAACAAGGGCTGAACCGAGATCGGGCTGAAGAAGAATCAAAATAAAAGGAATTAAAAGATAAAAAAGGGAAAAGAGAATGGGTTGAAATCTTTTTGTTTCAATGTGGCGGGTGGAAAAATATTTGCTCAAAACTATAATCAGGACAACAGCCATGACGGGAACGGGGTCAAATGAAATCGGCCCCATCTTATACCATCCCTTAACTCCCCTAATCTCCGAACCGAAGAAAAAGAGCCCTCCCAAAAGCAGAACACCGATAAAGTAAATTATCAGAATTAAGCGGGAATTTGTCCGGAAAAAGCGAAAATCAAAAAAGCTTACCACTAAAGCAATAAGCAGGGAAAAAGCAAAGAATATGAGCTGTTTTTGAAGATTGTCTCCTTGGGAGATGCTTTGGATTGAGATAAGGCCCAGAACAGTAAGAAGAAAAGCGGGAAGAAAAAGCTTCCAATTGATTTTTTTCAGGAGAAAATTCACTTTAAAATTGATTCAAAAACCTTAAATCCCCGGAATGGAACAATCTGATATCATCAATCCTATACTTTAACATTGCCAGCCGGTCCAAGCCCATTCCGAAAGCAAAACCCTTCCATTTCTTGGGATTGAAGCCGACTGCCTTAAAGACATTGGGGTGGACCATTCCGCCGGGAATAACTTCCAGCCAGCCGGTTCGGCCGCAGACGCTGCAGCCTTGGCCTCCGCAATTCAAACAACTTACGTCAAATTCGACACTGGGTTCGGTAAAAGGAAAGTAGCTCGGCCTTAAGCGGGTTTTAAAATCTCCCGGGAAGAATCTCCTTAAAAATTCCTCAATAACCGCCTTCAGGTGAGCTAAGGAGATGTTCTCGTCAATCATTAGGCCTTCACACTGGTAAAACTGGCTTTCGTGAGAAGCGTCGGTTCTTTCATTGCGGAAAACCTTGCCGGGGACAATAACTCTTAAGGGAGGATTGTTCCTTTCCATATAGCGGATTTGAACCGGCGAAGTGTGGGTTCTCATTAAAAGATTGTCTTTTTTGAGCCAAAGAGTATCTTGAACATCCCTAGCCGGGTGTTCCCGGGGAATGTTCAAGGCGTCAAAGTTGTGCCATTCGTCTTCTATTTCCGGACCCTGGGCGGTAAAAAACCCCATTGACTTGAAAATATCCTCTACTTCCCTTTGGACTAAAGTTAAGGGATGAAGAGAGCCTTTTTCCTGTTTTTGGCCCGGCCGGCTGACATCTATTTTTTCTTTTTTTAAATTTGATTCAATTATTTTATTCTCTAATTCCCTTTCCTTCTTTCTTATTTCTTCTTCAATTTTCTTCTTCAATAAATTTATTTCTTTGCCCGCCTTTGCTTTTTGATTGTTTTTTAAATCTTTTAAAGAACTCAAAAGACGGCGAATTTCGCCTTTCTTGCCTAAATATTTTTTCTTAAGGACAATCAGCGAATCCAAATCCTTAATTTTTTTAAATTCGCTGAAAAAGTTTTTTCTGATGTTTTTTGGCTCCATATTAAGGTTCAACTTCCCGCCATTCCGGCATAGCCGCCTGAACGGTAACATCTTTTTCTATCTCACACTCGCAGCCGTCGGAATCAATAATTTCCAGTTTTACGCTTTTAATTCCCGAAGAATTGAAAGTAACGTTAACATCGGGGGTTGAAGCGGAACCGGGATTACCGTCGGGGAAAGTCCAGGACCAGCTCTCAATTTCTGTTTCTCCAAAAGTCTCCGAATTGTCTTCAAACTGAACTATTTCGTCCACTGAAGGGGGTTCGGGATTCCAGCTGAAATCAGGCAGGGGATATTGATGTTCGGAAGTAAAGAATTCTTCACCTTCGATCCAACTGGAATTAAGACCGGTTGAATCCCAAACTCTGACTCTCCAATAATAGTTGTTATCATAAACAAGTTTATCTTCTTCGGGAGTGGGAGCCACATAAACTACCTGGTTATTTTCCGTCCCCGAAGGATTGGAAAGTCCTTGGAAAGTTCTGTCAACATCCAGGGAAGAAAAGTCGTCGTCTTCATCCACTTGAAAATCAAACCTTATTTCATCGTCACCATCTTCATCGTTATAGGTCCAGGAGAAATATTGAGCCGGTTCGGTACAATAATCTCCCCTTTCCACTGAAAGATCATCGGCTCTAGGAGGGCTGCTGGTAGGACAATATTCCATGGATGCCAAATTAATCACCTTAATTATGGAATCGCTGTTAAAATCATCATCATCCACTTCAAGACTGACATCAAATTCTTCTCCTCCGCCGGTAATAATGGAAAAATTGTCAAACTCCACTCCTCCATCGTTGTCATGAGAATGAAGACCGGCTTTATTCAGAGGAACTTGAAGAGAATAGGTAAGTTCCGGCTGGTCGTCAATGCTTGCTTCAAAACCGGAGCCGGAAACATTAACCTTTAAGTTAGCCCATTCATAGCGGTCAAGAGAAGAAACAACTTCCGAAGCAAGTTCTGTTCGAGAACCCCCGGAAATTTGGTAAAGAACAAGTTCCGATGAACCGCTGTAATATCCTTCAAAATTGTTCCAGTTCAACCTATAATAATTATTTAAATCCTCAAAACCGAAGATCATGCTGATTCCATTATTCATCGAACCGGTTGAACGGAGATCAATTGATATTTCATAATTTTCGCTGCTGGAGTTCAGGGGAGCCAAAACCAGGGAATTTCCCGCATCGCTTTGCTCTCTTAAGCGATGGTTAGAGGTAACATACCAACTCGGAGAATTATATCTCCAATCGGGCTTATCGGTTGTTTCTTTGAGAAAGACGGCGTGATCTATTTTGGCGCTATCTGGCTCACACTGTTCAATTTTTAAATGGTGGTCTCCTTTGGAAAGATACCAATTCAAAGCCAAATCCCAATACCAACGACAGGCAGGCTGGACGCCGAATCTCTTATAATCTTCGTCAATATAGATGTCCAAGCAATTCCTGCTCCAGTCACAGCACCATTGTTTAATCCACATCTTATAGTACCCAGCCGAAGAAATGCGGAAATCGGACTCAAGGTAGCCGTCTTCTCCGGGCCCGTTGTCCCAAACAAAGTGATTAGCCAAAGCATCATCGTCATAAGCTATTTCAAAAGCTCCTTCAATATCGGTGAATTCCGCTTGGATTTGAGAGTTAAGGGTAAACCAGTCCCAAGTTTCAAAAACCTGGTCATTAAAGCTTTCATTAAATTCCTGGGATTCGCCGTATTGGTGAATTGGGTCCTGATTGGTTCCTCCAAAACCGTTTTCCTCGCAGGAGGGAAGGCAAGTGTTTCCGTCTCCAAAATCCCAGGACCAAGCTGTTATAGAGCCGTCATCAGAGGAAAGATCGCTGAATCTTACCGTGTCGTCGGTTTCCGGCTCCAAGCAATAACTAAACTCAGCAACGGGATTTTCTCCTTCCTCCCCTTCTTCCTCTTCATCACAATTAACAACATTCACGGTTAGATAAGTTGGATCCGACCATTCATATTCATCGCCCGCTCTCGCTGAAATATCATAGGTATCGGTTGTATCCCAAGAATGGGAAACGGTTTGAGAAGTTCCTGAAGAAACATAGCCGGTAGTATCGGAAGTCTCATCATCCCAATCAAAATTATACCTTACATCATCTCCATCGGGATCAGTCGCCGAAGCCGTATAATCATAAGATTCGCCTAGACAAGCTGTGGTTGTCCCTGAAAGACTGGGAGCATTGGGAGGATTATTTTCTTCGGGACATTCATCTGTTCTTTGACTTTCGCTAATTTTTGACGATTCTCCGCAGGAATTATAGGCGGAAATCCAGTAAGTATAGCTCGTGTCGCAAGCTAAACCGGTATTGCGCCAATCATTGTCATTTTCCGGATTGTCGTGAACCAGATTGCCGGAACTGCCTCTGTAAACGTGAAATCCATCTTCATTATTAGAATTATCATCCCATTGAAGAGTTAAAGCATTTACTTCCACAATAGGAAATAAGAGGTTTGAAGGAGGGTTGGGAGTGGGACAGTACAAAGTACAATTCCCGTTTCCATCAACCACCTTACTGTCGGAGTTACAGCACTTACAGACACTAGTTCCGGAATTGCACTTGTAGTATTCATCGGCATCGTCTCCGCAACAATGATAAGAACCTTCTGATGAATATTCACCGACATTTGCTTCACCGCTTTGTATCCAATTAAGTCCGCAGTTATTGCATATATCAGGTTGATTCAAATCTTCTCCACTATAATCGCAATCAATCCAGAATTTGCCACATCCGGTTATAAGGTCTCCTCCGATATCTTCATAAATACCAGTGCTGTAACATTTTCCGTTATAGACACAATCTGCAGTATCCTGGCAACAACCGTAATCACTATTTGAAGTACATAAGCTATCGTTGACAAGGAAATCTATACACCTTCGAGGATATTCATCGGTGTCATCTTTGCAGCACATATCCTGCCAACAACTTGAAAGGGAGTTTCCATCAGCTATATCCCAAGCCCAATCAACAAATTCAGCTTGACAGGCGCTTTCGTCATCATCATACTCTGTTCCGTCATAGGAATTGTCTCCGCAGAAGTCGCAGTCATCACAAGAACACCAGCCATTGCCACAGTGAATGGTTCCTCCTCTTTCTTCGCAAGTATCAATGTCTTCTTGAGAAGGGGATCCTGAAAGAATTAGATTATCATCACAAATATCATCATAGTCAGTTAAACATTCTTTTGAATCAACATTTACATAGTTGTAGCCATCAGCGCAACAATAGGTGGCAATAGCATTTTCGGAAGAATCGTCACCGCAACAAACTTTGTACCAGCAACCAGAAGGAGAATTTCCATACAAAATGCGCCAGGCATTTGATCCAAATTCATTCTCACAGCTATCCTGGCTGTCATCATACTCTGTTCCGTCATAGGAATTGTCTCCGCAGAAGGAACTTTCTGAACGATAGCACTTGCCATCATCAGGGTTGTAGACTTCATCGGCATCGTCTCCGCA
>CAYPCL010000005.1:0-16791 GCA_964409215.1 uncultured Candidatus Saccharibacteria bacterium
ATATTAGAACAACCCAAATTTACACCAAGGTAACTAATCCTAAAATTAGAAATATCAAAAGCCCTTTCTGAATCTAATGGACCTGGGTGGAATTGAACCGCCATCTTTGCCATGCGAAGGCAATGTAATGCCGTTATACTACAGGCCCTTCTTCCCCTATTTTAACTTAAATCTTGGCTTTTTCAACATTTTCCCTTAAGATAAAGGAAATGAAAGCAAAAGAATTCGATTACAAGCTGCCAAAGGAACTTATAGCCCAGGAACCGGCTTCCCCCCG
Organism: uncultured Candidatus Saccharibacteria bacterium; assembly: GCA_964409215.1. Taxonomy (GTDB): domain Bacteria; phylum Patescibacteriota; class Minisyncoccia; order Minisyncoccales; family CG1-02-41-26; genus CAYPCL01. The sequence goes on from CAYPCL010000005.1 coordinate 278, forward strand.
GGATTCTTCCCGACTTCTTGTTTTAAAAAAAGAGGGGATAATTCAGAGCCGGTTTAATAAAATCGGGGATTTTTTAAAGAAAGGAGATGTAATTGTCTTAAATAAAACCAAAGTCTTTCCTGCTCGTCTTCTGGGGAAGAAGACAACCGGAGGAAAAGCGGAGATTTTTCTTCTCCGGCCCCTTAAGAGAGAGGGAAATCTTTTGGAAAAGAAAGAATGGCAGATAATTGGCAAGCCAAAATTGAAAATCGGCCAAAAGATAATCTTTTCCAATGATTTCTGGGGAGAAATTAAGGAAGAAAAAGTAATCAGCTTTAACAAACAAGGAGAGGAATTGAAAAAATCAATCCTCAAAAGAGGTCTTGTCCCCACTCCCCCTTACATCAAAAAGAAATCCTCTCAAGAAGATTACCAAACCGTTTATGCCCAAAAAACCGGCTCGGTAGCCGCTCCGACGGCCGGCTTCCATTTCACTGAAAGATTAATCAAGGAACTCAAGAAAAAAGGAATTGAATTTGAAGCTCTAATCCTTCATGTCGGCTTGGGAACCTTCCAGCCGATTAAAACCGAAGATATTGAGAACCACCAAATGAAAGAAGAATGGGCGGAGATTAACCCCACTACCGCCCAATTCCTTAATCAAGCTAAAAAAGAAGGAAGAAGGATTATTGCCGTCGGAACAACAGTTACCAGAACCCTGGAAAGCTTCTCCCAGGAAGGCTTCTTAAAATCAGGAAAAAGTTTTACCAATCTTTTTATTAAACCGAGTTATAAGTTTAAATTTATTGACGGCCTAATCACCAATTTCCACCTTCCCCGCTCCACTCCCCTTCTTTTAGTTTCCGCTCTGGCCGGGAGAAAAAGAATTCTCCGGGTCTATAACGAGGCTATGAGAAAGAAATATCGTTTTTACAGCTTCGGCGATGCCATGCTGATTATTTAAAATGTTTAAACTCTTAAAAAAATCAAAGAAATCTCAAGCCCGGCTGGGCTTCCTGAAGACCAACCGGGGACCGGTTAGAAGCCCTTTTTTTATGCCGATTGCCACTAAGGGAGCGGTCAAAAATCTTGTCCCCGGAGAAATTGAAAGTCAGATTATTCTTTCCAATACTTACCATCTTTTCTTAAAACCGGGAATTAAAACCCTGAAAAAAGCCGGGGGTCTCCATAGGTTTATGAACTGGCCCAAGCCTATTCTCACCGATTCCGGCGGTTATCAGGTTTTCTCTTTAGCTAAAATAAGGAAAATTAACGGGAGAGGAGTGGAATTTTCCTCTCCGGAAGGAAAGGTTTTCTTAACTCCCGAGAAATCTCTGGAAATTCAAAAAGCTCTAGATTCCGACATTCAAATGGTTTTGGATGTCTGCCCTCCCTTTAAATCCTCAAGAAAGGAAGTGGAAAAAGCGGTGGAAAGAACCACTTCTTGGGCCCAAAAATCCAAAAAACATTTTCAAAAAATAAAAGGGAAATCTCTTCTTTTCGGAATAATTCAAGGGGGAATTTACAAGGATTTGAGGGAAAAAAGCTTAAAGGAAATTTCAGCTCTTGATTTTGACGGCTACGCCCTGGGAGGATTGGCCGTTGGAGAACCGGAAAAGGAAATGCTTAAAATCCTCCGTTTTCTTTCCCGAAAAATGCCCGAGAAAAAGCCCCGTTATCTAATGGGAGCGGGGTATCCCGAACAGATAATAAGAGGGGTTGAGCTGGGAATTGATATGTTTGACTGCACTATTCCCACTCGCCATGCCCGCCACGGAGAAATCTTTGTTTTTAAGAAAAAATCAATAAAAGGAGAATTCTATGGGAGAATTAAAATTAGGAGCAAGGAATACAAGAATGATTTCCGGCCTTTGGATAAAAATTGCTCCTGCTTTAGCTGCTGGAATTTCTCTCGAAGCTATCTTCACCATCTCTATAGGAGCAGGGAACCCCTATACGGCCGTTTGGCCACCATCCACAACTTAAAATTCTATCTAAATTTAATGGAAAGAATAAGAAATGGAATTAAAAAAGGAAAAATTTAAAAAAGTGCTGGTCCAGAGCTGTTGTTCCATTTGCGCCGTAAACTTGGTTGAGGAATTGATTAAGAGGGGTTTTAAGCCGGTTATTTTCATTTACAGCCCCAATGTCCATCCTGAAGAAGAATACGAAAAAAGGAAAAATTCAACCGCTAAATTAGCTGAAATTTACGATTTGGAGTTGATTGAAGAAAGTTATGAACCGGAAAAATGGTTTCAGGCCGTCAAGGGATATGAAAAAGAAGCGGAAGGGGGAAAAAGATGCCCTATTTGCTTTGATCTCCTCCTTCAAAAAACGGCTCAAAGGGCCGAAAAAGAGAATGTCCCCTATTTTACCACTTCTCTTTTAACCAGCCCTTATAAGAATAGAGAAGTCATTAGAAAATTGGCCGCTAAGATCCCCTCTAAATCAAAATTCCTCCCTTTGGAGGACTTTGATTTTCAGGAAAACTGGCGGAGAACCAGAATCTTAGCCAAGAAATATAAGTTTTATCATCAAAAATACTGCGGCTGTATTTTTAGCTTTTGATGATTTAATCATTATAAATTAATAGTTTATTAGAACATAACTTGACAAAATTTGTCAAATTTGCTATACTGAAAGAGTGCCTATGAACCGAAAGGTTTGTCTCGGCTAAGGAATTTCCATAAGCCGAAAATAGGCACATCAAAGAAACTATCTTTTCATTGATAGTTTTTTTGATTCTAATGAATTATATTGCGTTGCCTTTTCATAATGCTAAAGAAAGTTATTTTCCCGGTTCCTACTTTCCTTAAAATAACTTTTACCACTATTTTTTGTTTTCCAACAACTTCTTTTAAAGCCCAAAATTCCACTTCTTTTCCCATATTCTTTTTGAAACATTTTTCATACCTGTATACTTTTTTCGCTTTCTTTATTACAGGTATTGCCAAAGGTAAAAGTCCCAATTTGTACATCTGTTCTCTTATTGGTCTCATTTTCCCACCCGGATAAGTAAGATGATGAAAGCCTTTGGAAGTAAAAAATACATATTGTCTCAATATGGGGCAATAAATCTTTTTAATATTTCTATACCAAGACCTTCTTTCTTTTAATAAATCTTTGTATCTTCCCATAAAGTTAATTAATACTTTTAAGCTTCTCGTTCCAGAATATCTTTTCAATTTTTCTTTTTCCTTTGTAATTATAGTGGTGGACAACCGGTTTTTTCTTCTTTTTGGAATTGCTAACCGCTTTTTCACCGCCCAAATAAAAACCAAGGTGATTATGACCTTCTTTTTTCTCCCAAAGAAGAACGGCTCCCGGCTTCAGCTCTTTTATTTCCTTCCAGCCCTTTTCCTTCATATCATTCAAAGCGCCGGCAACGGTAAGATGGCCTTCTTTGATTAAAAAGAAGATAAGCAGAACTGAAGAAACAAAAAAAGCACAGGAAATTTCCCCTTTCTTGGTTGCGTTTCTTTCTTCGCCGTTAATTTGAAGATAAAAATCCTGGAACATTTTTGTTCCCGGACTCTTTTTTATAACTGCTAAATAACTTTTAAATATTAAGGGCTTGATTTTTTCCATATTATTTAACCCAGTACTTGTCTTTGGCCATTTTATCTTTTTTAACTCTGATTTTTCTGATTTCCTTTTTACTTTCTTCATATGTCCTATTGAATTCCTTATCGGACATTTCTTTTCCTAATCGGACAATTTCTTTTTTGAGAAATGTCCTATTGTTTTTAGCCGGATCAATTAAAACTTGGCTTAATAAAATAGTTAAAATACGACCTATTTTGGGACCGGGTTCAATATTAAGTAGATCCATCACTTCCTTTCCGCCGACTTTCAATTTCTTGACCGAAATGGGATCCCTGTTAACCTTTTCAAACATATATTTCAGATGTCTCAGCTTATAGGGCTCGGCTTTGGGGACACCGGAACCGATTCGGTCGGAATACCTTACTTTCATCAAATCTTCGGCATTCTCTTCTCCTACTCTCCTGAGAAGCCTTCGAACCGAAGATTCCCCCACTTCATCAACATTATAGTAAAAAAGGTGATAGCGAACCAATTTAGTTACCTTTTTAATCTCTTTTTTGGAAAACTTCAGTCTTTTGAGAATGTTGTAGCTTATTTTGGCCCCGACTATTTCATGATTGTAAAAAGTGGCCTTTTTCCCTTCTCCTTCTTTGGTTCGGGGTTTGCCGACATCATGAAGCAAGGCAGCTAAGCGAATCTCGGGAGGATAATTCTTCTGGCAAGCGTAATTTAAACTTAAAAGATTATGCTGATAAATCTGGTAAATATGGTGTTTATTCTGTTCAACGGAAAAACCCTCTTCCAATTCGGGAATAATATATTTTAAAAGGTTCAAGCGCCTTAAACTTTCTAGGCCTCTGGCTCCCAGAGGGGACATTATTATCTTCATCAGCTCGTCCTTTATCCTTTCCTTAGAAATGAATTTCAAAAGAGAGGCCTTTTCTTTTAGGGCTTTCCGGGTTTTTTCTTCTATTTTCCACTTTCGGCCCAAAACAACGGCAAACCTGACGGCTCTCATTAAGCGGAGAGCATCTTCTTCAAACCTTTTTTCAGGATCTCCAACCGCTCTAATCAGCTTATTCTCCAAGTCTTCCTTTCCCTTAAAGAGGTCTATTATTTCCAATTTTCCCTCTTCCAGCCGGCCAGCCAGGGCGTTGACGGTAAAATCCCTTCGGGAAAGATCTTCTTTTATATCCTTGGTCCACTTTATCTTGTCGGGATGGCGTTTGTCGCTGTATTCTTCGTCAATTCTGTAAGGGGTAATTTCAATTTCTTTTAAATTGGGCTTTTTGGCTCCGGTCATAACCGTAACCGTCCCGAATTTATTGTTTATAAAATTGTCGGGGAAGATTTCGGCAATCTTCTCCGGTTCGGCATCGGTAGCTATATCCCAGTCACTGGGCTCTACGTTTCTTAAAAGGTCTCTGAGGCAACCGCCGACGATATAGGACTGGTAGCCGGCTTTTTTCAGTTTTTCATTAATGTTTTTTATCTCCCGGGGAACTTTCATATGGTTTCATTCTGCCTTAAAATTTGATTTTTTTCAACTTTCTTGATATTATTTCATTGTCCCTGTAGCTCAATTGGATAGAGCGTATGGTTTCGGCCCATAAGGTTGCGGGTTCGACTCCTGCCAGGGACATAGCTTTTTTTATATCTATTTTTTGCTATAATAACTCCAATGACAAAAAAGATAATCATATTAACTTTAATAATTGTTTTAGCCGGAATATTGATTCCCTCAACCTCGGAGGCGGTAGCCAACACCTATGAGGCCTGTGAGGGAACCATTCAAGATGGAACCTGCAGCGGAAGCGAAGTAACGGTCTGCTACGAAGGTTTTGTTCCCTGCGGGAAAACGGTTATGAAAAATGGATCCCCAAATGAAGGAAAATGCCAGGGAGGAGATGGAGTCCTCGTTGATTGCCAACTCTGCCATGTCTTCATAATGATTAACAATATAGTCGGCTTCCTTCTTGTTAATGTTATTCCGCCTTTAGCCGTATTGATGATAGTTATCGGAGGAGTGATGTTCTACGCCGGAGGGGGAAAACCGGAGCTTGTCGATAAAGCCAAGAAGCTCCTTTTGGGAGTAGTTATCGGTCTTTTCCTTGTTTACGGCGCTTACCTAATAATAGGTTTGTTCCTTTCAATTCTGGGAGCGACGAATTGGCAGCCATTGGCCGATTGGGCTAATATGGGAGTGTTCTCCATAAACTGCCCTGTCACCTTATAGCCCCGTTAGCTCAATTGGCAGAGCAGTGGCCTCTTAAGCCATTTGTTAGGGGTTCGAGTCCCTTACGGGGCATATAATAAAAAATATGCTGAAAAAAGAAGAAAAAGAAAAATTAATAAAAGGTCATCAAGGCCATAAAAAAGATACTGGCTCGGCTGAAGTTCAAATAGCCCTGCTTAGTGAAAATATTCAAAAGCTTTTGGACCATCTTAAAAAAAGCCCCAAGGACAACCATAGCCGAAGAGGTCTTTTAAAGATGGTTATTAAAAGAAAGAGGCTTTTGAAATACTTGAAAAACAAAGACCCTAAAAAATACGAGTCTTTAATTAAAAAAATAGGCCTTAAAAAATAATCATGCTTATAAAGCAAAAAGAACAGCGAATCATTGTTTTCATTGACGCCCAAAACCTTTATCATTCGGCTAAGAATCTTTTCGGCAAAAAGGTTAATTTCCGGGAAGTTCTCAAGAAAGCAGTGGCCAACCGAAAACTGATCAGAGCTTTCGGTTATGTAGTCAGCACCAAAACAGGTGAAGAAAAGCCCTTTTTTGAAGCTTTAACCAATCTGGGGATAGAAACTAGAATAAGGGAGCTTAAGGAATTCTACGGAGGCCAAAAGAAAGCCGACTGGGACGTGGGAATAGTCATTGACGCTATCAGAACGGCTGATTCGGCCGATACCGTAGTTCTCTGCTCCGGAGACGGCGATTTTATCCCTCTCCTGGAATATTTGAGAAACAAGGGAAAAAGAGTAGAAGTTATCGCTTTTGAAAAAACCACTTCTTCGGAATTAAAGGAAACGGCCGATGAGTTCTTGGATATGGGTCATAGCAAAAAGTTCTTACTTAATTAGCAGACGAGAAAAAGTTTTAAATAGTAAAAAGCAAATTACGGGTTGGCTAAAATTCGGAAACCAAGTTTGCGGATTATAACCTGCTTGATAATTTGCTTCTATTTAGAATGCTTTTCTCTCCGCTCAAAAAAATGGAATTTAAAATAGAATTAGGCAATAAAAAAATAGAAGTTCAACTTAATGAGCTGGCTGAACAGGCATCAGGCAGCTCCTGGCTGAGAATGGGGGAAACAACCATCTTTTCAGTTTGCCAAATGGGAGAGGAAAATCCGGAAATAGACTACTTTCCCTTAATTTGCCAATATCAGGAAAAACACTACGCCAAAGGGGAAATTCTCGGTTCCCGCTTTTTAAGAAGGGAGGGAAAGCCGAGCGACCAGTCAGCCCTTATTTCCCGCTTGATTGACCGGTCCGTCCGGCCTCTTTTTCCAAAAGAATTAAAACGGGAAATTCAAATTATTCCCAATTGTTTAAGCTGGGACGAAGAAGGCGATCCCGGCGTTTTGGGTTTAATAGGAACTTCCCTGGCTCTTTCCATTTCCGAAATTCCCTGGCTGGGTCCAGTCGGAGCCGTCAGAATAGGCCGAAAAGAGGGAGAATTCATCCTCTTTCCCACTCAAAAGGAAAGGAAGGAAGGAGAACTGGATATTCTCTTAGCCGGAATAGAGGAAAAGGGAAAGTTTCTCACCAATATGATTGAATGCCAGTCCCGAGAGGTTTCGGAAAAAGTTATTCTGGAGGCTCTTGAGTTCGCCGAACCTTACCTAAAAAAGATTATTGAATTTCAAAAGGAAATTATCAAAAAAAAGGGAAAGGAAAAAGCCCTTATTGAAAAACCGGAGGAAGATTCCAATTGGGAGAAGGAAGTTAGAAATTTGCTTGAAAAAAAATTAGAAAAGGCCTTTTATCTGGACGATAAAAAAGAAAAAGAGAAAAAAATTAAGGAACTTCAGCAAGAAATAGAGAAAAAATTGAAAGATAAGGAAAAAAAGGATAAATATCTTCAGCAAGCCGAAAAAATTATAGAAGAGGAAAAGGAAGCTATCATTAAAAAAGCCATTCTCAAGGATAAAAGAAGGATTGACGGAAGAAAAATGAATCAATTAAGAGATATTTCGGCTGAACTTGACTTTCTTCCCCGGGTTCACGGCTCGGCTCTCTTTCAGCGCGGAGAAACCAAAGTTCTTTCCGTTCTTACCTTAAGCGGTCCTGATGACCGCAAATTAATAGAGGAAATGGAAATATCGGGAAAAAGAAGGTTTATGCATCACTACAACTTCCCCCCTTATTCGGCCGGAGACGTCAGGCCTTTAAGAGCCCCTAACCGAAGGGAAATTGGCCACGGCAGTTTGGCTAGAAATGCTCTAATCCCCCTTCTTCCCTCTTTTGAAAGCTTTCCCTATACTATAAGGGTTGTCTCGGAAATACTGAGTTCCAACGGCTCAACCAGCATGGCTTCGGTTTCGGGAGCTTGTCTGGCCTTAATGGCCGGTGGAGTGCCGATTAAAAAACATCTGGCTGGAATTGCCATGGGTTTGATAGCCGAAGAAGATTTATCTCAATACCAGATTCTAACCGACATTCGGGGAGCGGAGGACCACTATGGAAAAATGGACTTTAAGGTAGCCGGAACCGAAGATGGGATAACAGCCATTCAAATGGATACGAAAATTAAAGGCATCAATGAAGAAATATTCAAAGAAGCTCTCAGTGGAGCTCAAGAAGCCCGAAAAAAGATAATCGCCGTCCAGAAAAAAACAATAAAGGGATCCCGGGAGAAACTCTCGCCTTATGCTCCTAAAATCAATATTCTGGAAATTGACCCCGATAAAATAGGAGGCGTTATTGGACCGGGAGGAAAAATAATCAATGAAATAATTGATGACTGCCAGGTCTCCATTGATATTGAAGACTCGGGCAAAGTTTTTATCACCGGCCAGAAAGATGAATTAATTGAGAAAGCGGTTGAATGGATTAAAAATATAACCAAAGAAATAAAAACTGGAGAAATCTTCCAGGGAAAGGTAAAAAAGATTCTGGATTTCGGGGCAGTAGTGGAAATTTTCCCCGGCCAGGAAGGATTGGTCCATATTTCCGAATTCGCCGACTTTCATATTAAGAGTTTAGATAATATAATAAAAGTAGGTCAGATAATTCCGGTGAAAGTGATTTCCGTTGATGATCAGGGTAAAATAAAACTATCAGCCCAAAAAGCCGGTTTTAAAATCAAAAAACAGGGCCAAAATGGAGGAAAAGACAACAGCTGAAAAAAATAATATTGAAAAAATTCTCCGAGAAGGAATTCTTTTGACAATGAAAGAGGATTTGGAGAAACTCGGCCAAAGAAAGAAAGAAAGAAAACCCCAAGAAAAAGAATTGGAGCAAATTAAGAAATTGGCTACCGATGTTAAAAAAACTCCTAAGCCGGAGATTCCCCAAGTTCCTCCAATTCCCCAAAAAGAAGAACCCCTTAAAGAGGAGGTTCCCCAAAAAGAAGAGCCCCTTAAAGAGGAAATTCCCCAAAAAACAAAGGAAAAGGAATTAATAGAGCAAGCTAGAAGAAAAAGCGAAGAAAAAGAAGAATTAATGAAAGAGATAAAAGAAAAGATAAAGAAAAGAAAGGAAGAATTGGAAAAGAAAAAAGAGGAAGAAAAACCCAAATTAAGTCGGGAGGAATTGGAAAACAAGATAAGGGAATTTGAATCAAAATTAAAGCAGTTTCCCGCGGAGAAAGAACCTTTTAATGAAAAAAAGGAAAATTTAGAAAGTAGAAAAGATAAATTAATTGAAAACTTATCTCAGGTTCTGGAGAAAGAAAAGAAAATAGTCCAAACCAAGGAGGAAGTTGAAAAAGAGGAAAGAGAAGAAACTGATCCCCAGAAAAAGCATACTATTGAATCCAAGAGATGGACCATAGAGAAAAAAAGAAAAGAAATTGAGAAAGAAAAATGGGATTTAGAGCAGAAAGTGGAAGAAATTAAGTCGGAAATCGGGGAAATTAATAATAAATTAGAGGAAATAAGCAAGAGGGAGAAAAAGCTGGAAAAGAAAAAAGAGGAATTCGAAAACGATATCAAGAAAATAGAATTGGCTGACAAAAAAGAGAAATTCAATAAGAAAGTTTCAAGAATCAAGAAAGAGGAAAATAAGATAAAAGAAGAAACGGAAAAACTTCAAAAGGAGAAAGAAGAAATTGAAGAAGAGCTTTCCGGAATAGTAACCGATGAAAAAGAAATTGAAGAAAGAATAAAAGATTTGGAGAAAAAGGAAAGGTCAGCCGAGTCTTCAAGTAAGAAAAGAAAATTTAAAAAATCAAGATGGAATGCCGAAAAAGAAAGAGTAAAAACGGAAAAAAAGCGCTGGAAACTCCAACAGCAATCTAATAAGCTGAAAGAAGAAATAAACGAAAAGAATAGGAAAATTGACGATTTAATCCGGGAAAGAGAAGAAAATCAAGAAAAATTGAGAAAGATAGAAATACTTCTAAGCTATGGAATAGAAGAAGGCAGGAGGAGATTGCAGGAAAAACCATCCCGGGAAGAGCGGGAAGTTCCTCAACCTCCAATCTCCGAAAAAGAAGCAGAACCGGTCAAAGAACCGAAGCCAATCAAGGAAGAAGTTCCCGGGGAAGAAGAGGAAACTCCCGAGAAAATAGCGGAAAAAGAAGTTCCCGAAGAAGAAAAAGAACCGGTTAAAGAAGCTCCGTCACCAACTTCCGAAGAAAAAATAAAAGAAATGGCCCGGAAAAAGGATGAAAAGCTAACTTCCCGAAAACACCTGGTAAAAGAAAAAATATTGAAGAAAATAAGCGAGCTTTCGCCGGAAGAGGAAAAAGAAAGAGAAAAATTCTTAAAAAGAGTGGCCGGAGAAAAACCGAAAACACCCTCATTGGAGGAAAAAGAAAAAGAAAGCAGCAAGGAAATCATTTTTCGGCCGGTGGTGGAAAAATCCTCGCTTTTCCAGAAAATAATCATAAGAGTAATTACGGTTATTCTGATTATTATTCTAATAGCCGGAGTTTATTTCCTCGTTCATTATCTTTTTAAAGAAGAGCCGGACAAAACTCCTCCGCCGGTTGCTACCTCAACCGAACCGCTTAATATTTTCAGCAGCCCCCTGCCGGAAAACGGAGCCGAAGGAATAGCCACTTCAACCGAACTTTCAGTAAAAGTTGAGGGTTTTCAGGGAGAAACAGTTTACTTCTACGATAATTCCAACCGGTCCCTTATCGGAACAAGTTCGGTTACCAGCTCTATCGCCGCAGTCAACTGGCCCAATCTTTCTTCTTCTACCACTTATTCTTGGTATACGGCAATAAAAGAAGAAGCTACTTCTTCCATTTGGCAGTTCAGAACCGGAAAAAAAGCTGAAGAAACCGGAAAAATTGAGGAAATAAGAGAGGAGTTATTTAATTCGGAGCCGGAGCTAATTGAATTTTCCCAAAAGACCGATGTCTTGGTAAGATTAAGCTGGCTTTTGGAAAAAGAAATAAAAGAAGAGGGTCTTTTGGAGATTAAATTTAAAAAAAGAGAAGAGGAAGAAGAAATGGATTTAAGAAGTTTCTTTGATTTTTTCGGAATAACAGCCGGGGAAAGTTTTTGGCAGGAAGCCGAGGAATCTCTCTTCTTTATCCACAACTTAAAAAACGGAAACAGATTCGGCTTTCTAGTTGAAACTGCCAACAAGGATTCCCTGAAAAGAACAATGGAGAGTTGGGAAAATAGAATGGATTACGATTTGAGACAGCTAATGATATTTTTAGCCGGCCGGAATTTGAATTTCTCCGGGGAATTCAAAACAGGCCAAGCCGAAGAAGAAAGTTTTAGATATTTGGACAGCGACCAGAGAAATTTCGGCATCTGCTATTCCTTTATTGACAACTACCTGATTCTAACCACTTCCGGAGAAAGTATGATTAACTTGATAAAAAGTTTTCTTTCCCTATAATATTAAAATATGAAAAGCAAATTAACCAAAGAGTTTTTAAAAGAACGGAAAAAGAAGCTTCTCGAGGAAAAGAAGAAAATAGAAAAACATTTGAGCTCCTTCTCTATTAAGAGCAAGGACGCAAAGGGAGGCTGGATTGCCAAGTATCCCCAGTTTGGAGGAGGAGAAATCTCGGAGGAAGCCGATGAAGTGGAGGAATTTGCCACTCGAATTTCCACCGGCCATTCCATGAAAGGGAACTTGAAAAAAATAAAAAGGGCTTTGGAAAAAATTAAGGAAGGAAGCTATGGAATTTGCGACAAATGTAAGAAGTCCATCCCCAAAGAAAGGCTGAAAATTTATCCTCAGGCAATTTATTGTCTAAAATGTAAATAATTATGTTCTAATAGTTTCTTTTTTTTGATTTTCACCGGTTTCTTTTTTAAAGACATTCAAAAAAGAAAGATTAGGGAAAAACATAAAACCAACCTAGCGGGAGATACGGTTGGGGGGCCTTCAAAGTCCCCCTTTGAATATATCGCTAAAGCTTATGGTAAATATTCATCCCTCTGTTCCTGCTTGCTTAATAAATAATTATGAAAGTTGAAACAAAAAAGCCATCAAAAACAAAAATGGAAATGTCCTTTGAAGTCCCTTGGGAGGAACTTCTCCCCTTTCGAAAAAAAGCAGTTGAAAAATTGGGGCAAGACCTTGAAATTTCGGGTTTCAGGCCGGGAAACATACCTGAAGAAATAGCTGAAAAAAAACTGGGAGAAAGTAAAATTCTGGCTGAAGCGGCTAAAATGCTCATTAAGGAGAAATATCCTCAATATGTTCAGGAGAACAAAATGGAGGTAATCGGCAATCCTAAGATAGAAATTGAAAAGCTGGCTCCCAACAACGAAATGATCTTCAAAGTGGAAGCGGAAACAATGCCGGAAGTTAAACTTCCCGATTACAAGGAAATTTGCTCTAAAATCAAAAAAGAGGAAAAGCCTCCGTTGGAAGAAAAAGAAGTGGAAAACACCCTTAAACAGATTCAGCATTCCCGGTCAAAATTCAAAGAAGTCCAAAGGCCTTCCCAGAAAGGAGATTTCTTGGAATTAAGCTATCAAAGCCCCCAATTGGAGAATAACAGGGTTTTTGAAGATGCTTTTCTCTTGGGCCGGGGCCATTTTATTCCCGGGTTTGAGGAAAAACTGAAAGAAACCAAACCGGGCGAGGAAAAAGAACTTAACGTTAAATTCCCTGAAAACTTTCAAAAAAAGGAATGGGCCGGCAAAGAGTGTAATTTAAAAGTAAAAATCAAGAAAGTTAAAGAGGCTGAAATCCCCGAATTGAACGACAGTTTCGCTAAAACACTGGGGAAATTCAATAATCTGGAGGAATTAAAGAAAAATATCAGAGAAGGAATGAACCAGGAGAAAGAAAAACAAATGAGACAGAAAACAAGAAGCCAGATTCTGGAAAAATTAAAGGGGAAAAGCGAAATGGAGATTCCTCAATCCCTGCTGGAAATGGAATATCAAAACGCTTTGGCCAACCTTAAAGAAAGCATCAATCAGCAGTTGAAAACTTCTTTTGAAGAATATCTCCAGAAAATCAAAAAAACCAAGGAGGAAATGGAAAAAACTCTCAGAGAACAAGCTAAAAGAAGGGTTGAAGAATTTTTAATTCTTCGGGAAATCGGCCGGAGAGAAGATATTAAAGTTGAAAAGGAAGAAGTGGAGAAAGCGTTAAATATGTTCCTCAATAATTTCTCCGAGAAGAAGAATGACCTTGACCTTCAGCGAATAAGGGATTATTATAAAGGTGTGATTTATAACGAAAAGGTTTTTCAAAAACTTGAAAGTTTCTTATGCCGATAGTTCCGACAATAGTCGAAAAATCAAGACAGGGCCAGAGAGCCACCGACATCTATTCCCGGCTCTTGGAGGAAAGAATCGTTTTTATAGCCGGGCCGATTAATGACGTAACGGCTAATTTGGTTATAGCCCAAATTCTTTATTTAGCCGCCAAGGACTCCGACCAGGATATAAAGCTTTATGTCAACAGCCCCGGAGGCTCGGTAACGGCAGGTTTGGCTATTTATGACACCATTCAGCACGTTGAATGCGATGTTTCCACTATCTGCGTGGGCATAGCCGCTTCTATGGGAGCCACTCTTTTGGCTTCCGGATCAAAAGGAAAACGCTTTGCCCTCCCCAACTCGGAGATTCTCCTCCATCAGGTGGCCGGAGGAATAAGCGGCCAGGCGACAGAGATTGAAATCGGCGCCAAGCAGATAATAAAAATGAAAAAGAAGCTCAATCAGATTTTAGCCAAACACACCGGCAAACCCCTCAAAGAGGTGGAAAAAGACACTGACCGCGACTTCTATATGTCAGCCCAGGAAGCTAAAGACTACGGAGTTATCGACCAAGTGGTTAAAAACAACAAATAAGAAACTTTCTCTAACCCAGAAATTTTGATTATATGATTAATCAATTACTGGTAAAAAATTATGGAAGAAAATTTAATCCTAATCGGAGTGGGTTTTTTGGCTTTGGTAATAGGATCAATTTTAGGCTATTACGCCCGCCAGTCATTAGTTAAAAAAAGAAAGGGAACGATAGAAAGCCGACTGGAAAAAAAAGCCCGCCAAGTTAAAAAAGAAGCTGTCGAAATAATCTCCAGAGCCAAAGAAAAAGCGGCTAAAATAATTTCTGAAGCCCAAAGCGAAGTCGGAGAAAGAAGAAAAGAGCTCTTTAAAACGGAAGGTCTCCTCTATAAGAGGGAGAAAAAGCTGGATGAAAAACTTTCCGATTTTGAAGAGAAGGAGAAAGAATATGGAAAAAAACTAAAGAGAATAAAGAAATTAAAAAAGAATTTGGAGGAAAAAAGAGGTGAAATAGAGAAAAAGCTGGAAAAAGTAGCCAATTTTACCAAAAAACAAGCCAAAGAAGAACTTTTAAAGCAAATAGAGGAGGAAAGTAAAAAAGAATTTGGAGAAAGAATCAAGAAGCTTCATGAAGAGGGAGAAGAAAGATTTCAAAGAGAAGCTAAGGAGATTTTAAGTTCGGCTATTCAACGCTACGCTCCTTCTCAGGCTCAAGAGACAACAACTACCACGGTCAGTCTTCCTTCCGACGAAATAAAAGGGAGGATTATCGGAAAAGAGGGAAGAAACATTAAGGCTTTTGAGAAACTGACCGGGGTGGAAGTAATGGTTGACGAAACTCCGGAAGCAGTTATTATTTCCGCTTTCAACCCCATTAGAAGGCAAATTGCCAGGGTGGCAATGGAGAAATTGATTAAAGACGGCCGAATCCAGCCAGCTAGAATTGAAGAGAAAATAGCAGAAGCTAAAGAGGAAGTCGACGAGCAAACCAAGAAATTCGGCCAAAACGCCCTCTATGAAACGGAGATAGTGGGACTTCCCCTTAAATTAACCAAGCTTCTCGGCCGCCTCTATTTTCGGACCAGTTTCGGCCAGAATGTTCTTCTTCATTCCATTGAAGTTTCCCTTTTGTCGGCTGCTTTGGCTGAAGAATTGGGAGCTAATGTTAAAATAGCCAAGCTAGCCGGGCTTCTCCACGATATAGGGAAAGCCGTGGATCGGGAGATTGAAGGGTCCCATGTTGAAATAGGAATAAAAATATTGAAAAAATTCAATATCAAGCAGGAAGTTATTGACGCTATGAAAGCTCATCATGAAGATTACAGCGCCGATACTTTGGAAGCGGTTATTGTTAAAGTTGCTGACCAAATATCGGGAGCCAGGCCGGGAGCCAGAAAAGATACGGTAGAAAATTATTTAAAAAGACTGGAGGAACTGGAAAAAGTAGCCACTAATTTCAAGGGAGTCAAGAAGGCTTACGCTATTCAAGCCGGAAGAGAAATAAGGGTCTTTGTTAAACCGGAGGAAGTAAGCGACTTGGAATCCTACAAATTAGCCAAGGAAATCGCCAAAAACATTCAAGAGGAGATAAACTTCCCCGGAGAAATCAAAGTTAATGTCATCAGAGAAACCAGGGCTGTGGAATACGCCCGTTAAAGCCCTTGATTTTTCCTTGTATTTACTGGTAAAATGAATTTAAATAAAGGAAAAGGTCGAGCAAATAACTTACAATTATAATAAAATTATGGCTAAATTAACAAAAGACGACTTAGCTCAAATTATAGTAAAAAACACCGATTGCTCCAAAAAAGCTGCCGGTGATTGCCTTAATGATCTTTTGGATGAAATTACCAAAGGTTTGAAAGGCGGAAAAGATGTAGTTTTAACCGGTTTCGGAACATTTAAAGTAACTAAAAGAAAGGCTAGGACAGGAAGAAATCCCCAGACCGGAGAAACCATTAAGATTCCGGCCAAGAGAGTGCCTAAGTTTAAGGCAGGAAAGAGTTTAAAAGACGCTGTAAAGTAGAAAAGCTTTGACAAAAGTCCTGTTTTTAAAGACGGGATTTTTGTTTAAAACAATTTTACTCCGGAATCATTGAGATACTTACAGCCCAAAGATTTTAGAAATTTAAAAAGCTCTTTTTGTTTCCTAATCAACAGTTTTGAGTCCCCGGCTTCCCCGTTATAGCGGAGGAGGGGTTCATTGGCCGAGGGACGGAGATTAAATCTCCAATCGGGATATTTAACGGTTAAAGTGTCAAAATCGGAGAGAGAGCCAGTGGAATATTTTTTTCTAACCTGATTTAAAATATCTTCAATTTTCCCTTCAGCTCGGGAGGTTAAATCGCCAAAAACATCAAAGCCCGGTAGAGAGAAGTTGTATTCCCCGCTGACCGGATAATTCTTTCTGGCTTCTTCGCTAAGCTCAAACAGAGACTGGCCCGATTGAGAAATAATCTCCATGACCTGAAGAAGGGCGATAATGGAATTTTCCACCATATAATCTCCGAAATTATAGTAGATATGGCCCGAGGATTCCCCTCCGAAAAGGGCATTTTCTTCCTTCATTCTTTTTTTAAAGAAAGTATGGCCGAT
>CAYPCL010000005.1:16801-17541 GCA_964409215.1 uncultured Candidatus Saccharibacteria bacterium
AGCTCTAATTTGGGAATTCCCCCGCTCTCCTCAATTTTAGCCTTAATATGGTTAACTGCCCTAATGTCGTGAATAACGGCCCTCTGGGGCTCTTCTAAGCACATTTTCCGGGCAATTAGGCCATTGATGTAAACTCCGAAGAGATAGTCCCCTTTTTCGTCAAGAAAATAGATTCGGTCGCCGTCTCCGTCAAAAGCAACTCCGAAATCGGCTTTAACCTTTTTGATTTTTCGGGAAAGCTGTCTTCTGTTTTTTTCCAGAAAGGGATTGGGATCATGAGCCGGATAACTGCCGTCCAACTCCCAATTTATCCTTACAAACTCCACTTGGGGCAGGAATTTTTCCAAAACGTCAATTTCCAGGCTAGCCACCGAATTAGAAGGGTCAACTACCACTTTTAAAGGTTTTATCCTCCCATAATCAACAAAAGAGAGGCTTTTTTTGATAAAATCGCTTAAGAGATCCTTTTTCTTCAAACTCCCCCTTAGCTTTGATTCTTTTTCTTCGTAATCCTGGAATATCGCCTTTAACTCTTCCATACCAAAACCCCAGCCAAAGGGTCTGGCTCCGGGAGTAAGTATTTTTATACCATGAAGATAGCCGGCTGTATGGGAAGCGGTTACTTCCAAAGAAAGATCAAAGCCGAACTGGCCGCCGGCAAAATAGACCAGGTCGGTTCCAGCCAGCCCCAGCTGAGTAACATTACAGCCCTGATCTCTCAAGCCCTTAATTAAACTCTG
>CAYPCL010000006.1:0-17316 GCA_964409215.1 uncultured Candidatus Saccharibacteria bacterium
TCTTTTCTTGTAACCATATTTAATCCAAGTTTCAGGCATAAATTGAGCCGGACCCATTGCTCCTCCCCACTGGACTTTACCTTCATTTATAGCACAAGAAACTGGCGTGGTATTAGGATTTAAACCAAGTTCCCTGGTAATCTCTTCAAAATAGGACCAGTGTCTTTCCGTCATTACTAATTTCCAATTTATTTCCGGATGGCGACAGAAAGTTGAACCGCTACAATTACACTGACCAACATTTTTCCCAATATTTGATTCTAACCTCAAAAGACCAAGTAAAAGAGCTGGCCTAATACCGGTTATATCAGCTGCTTTCTTGGCTAAATAATAAGCTTCCTCCAATGTTAAAGCCCTGCCTTCACCAACCTGAGCCAATTCAAATATTTTCTCTCTTATTTCCTGGGCTTTTTTCTTGGATTCCTCCAAATAACTTTGATAAAGAGCTTCTTGGCCCTGGGTCTTTTCTAATAATTCCCCTTTTTCTCTTTGAAGATTTTGGCTTTCATTTTTCTGGACTTGAACTAATATTTGAGTGTTTTCCAGTTCTTCTTTTTCTCCAACCATAGATTCCTTCTGATTCTTCAAGGAGATATTCAAATCTTCTATTTGAACTATCAGCTCCTGGGTTTCCTTGTTAATAGCATCCAGAGCCACTAAATCAGCGAAAAAATCACTGATTTCCTCTTCGATTAAAAGTATTTCCAGGAGAGATTTTCTGTCATACTCATATCTCAATTGAAGTAATTGACCGAGGCGTTCTTTCATATTTTCTATTTCGACTGAAGTATTTTCAATAGAATTTTTAGTATCTTTTATCTGAAAATTAAGGTCTTTGATAATTAAATTATTTTCATAAATATTATAGTTAAGATTCTTTATTTTATTGTCCAGAGCCCAAATTTGATTTTTTAAAGTTTTTTCCTTTTGTTCGATAACTGAAATCTCCTTTTGAAAGTCTTCGCTTCTTTTCTGATAGTATTTTTCGCATTCTTCCAGAGTTTCCCGGCATTCCTCTTCTCCCATTTTAGCGCACTGATTATCAATGTCTTCTATGAAAGAAGGACAAAATTGGGCCGGATTAAAATTAAGAGCCAGGGAAAATTTAGGAATAAAAAAAACCATAATTCCTAAAACAATTAAAAATAATCTTGGAAAAATGGTTTTCATATTATTCTTCTTTTTTGGGTTCTTCTTCAGCTTCTTTTTCTTCAATTTCTTCAGCTTCTTCTTCAATTTCTTCAGCTTCTTCTTCAGCCAATGGCTCCTCCTCTTCTTCTTCCCTGGGCCGAGAAACCAAAACTACCAAATCTTCCTCATCTCTTAATATTTCCACTTCCTCGGGAACATTTAAATCCTTAACCAGAATTTTATCATCGAAATTCTCCAAAGAACTGATGTCAACTTTAATCTCTTTAGGTAAATTCTGAACTAATCCTTTAATTTCAATTGTTTGAATTTCTTTGAGAAGGTGTCCTCCCAAATCTTTGACTGCCGGTGATTCCCCTTCAAAAACTATGCCGATTTCAGCGGTAACTTTCTTCTTGGTTGAAGGTTTGAAGAAATCAATATGAATTACCTCGTCAGTTAGAGGGTCAAGGGAGGTTTGGTGAATTAAAACTTGGAACTTCTCTTTAGCTAAATTAAGGGAAACAAGGGAGCTTTCTCCGGCCTCTTTAAAAACCTTATTGAATTCCTTTTGGGGGACTTTTAATAATTTATTTTCCTTAATCCCCTCTCCATAGAGAACAGCCGGAATAAAACCTTCTTTCTCTCCTTCTCTTTTTTCAGCTTTTAAATTTAACATAGTTATTTTTTAACATTAGTTTTCTTTTTTTTCAAGCCAGTTCTTTTTTTTCTATCCGAATCTCCGGAAATTCTCCTTCATTATCAACCTCATTCAATAAGCCCCTTTTGGCTCCAATCTCTTGAATACAGGAAGCGGCATTAAACGTCCCCAATTTAAGGGCATATTCCAGGTTATTTTCCTTAATCAATCCGGCTACGAAGCCCGAACTGAAGGCATCGCCAGCCCCTGTTTTTTCAACCACCGGAACCCGATGGATGCCGGCTCTGAAATAATCCTTTCCGTCCGAAGCTATTGAACCTTCATTGCCTTTGCTGATTACGGCCATTCCTTTTTCCATTAAATTAAGGATTTTCTTGAGAGTCTTAATCTCTTGAGCTTTTTCTATTCCCGTCAGGAAAGCGGCTTCCTCCTTGTTCAGTATTAAAACATCTATTTTCTTAAGAACCGGAGCCAGCTTTTTTTCTCCCAACTTAAGCTGGGTCCGGCCCAGATTAAGAGCCACTTTTATATCATACTTGACCGCAAAGTTAATTAAATCTTCAAAAACCTTGTGAGATTCCCCTCCTAAGGAAGAAATGTAAAACCACTTTGTTTTTTCTATCTTCTCCCAGGAAATATCATCTTTTTTGAGAAAATGACAAGCTCCTTTATAGGTTAAAACTGTTCTTTCCAATTCAGCTGAAGAAAGAATCGCCGAAAAGGAGGTCGGATACTCCGGATCTTTCTTAATTAAATTGGTCTCTAATTGAAAATCCTTTAATTCCTTAATTATCCTCTCTCCTTCTTCATCATCACCCACTTTGCCCAAGTAAGCCGTTTTAAGGCCTTGGCGGCTGAAAGTGGCGGCTGTATTGGTTCCTCCTCCTCCGCTATTGACTTTTAAATCATCAATGAACATTTTGGAGCCCAAAGGAAAGCAAAAACTGCTTTCTGAAGAAAACCCGGAAATAGAACTGTTTTTAATAACCTTGTAATTGCTTTTGTTCAGCCTTAAAAAAGTGTCTTCTATGGCTGAACCGAATGTTATAATGTCAAACATAAATTTAAGATTCGATTTTTAACATTGTTTTTATAACCGAATCGGGATTTAAAGAAATACTCTCTATTTTATTTTCCTGAAGAAAACGGGCGAATTCCGGAAAATCAGAGGGGGCTTGACCGCATATTCCGCAGTATTTTTTTCTTCGGCGGCACACCTCTATTGTTTTTTTAATCATATTTTTAACCGCCTCGTTCTTTTCATTACCAATATTTTGAATGGAAGCATTGTCTCTGTCAATACCCAAAGTAAGCTGGGTTAAATCATTGCTTCCGATGGACATCCCATCAAAGATATCCAAAAATTCCTCAGCCAAAGCGACATTAGAAGGAATCTCGCACATAACATAAACTTTCAGCTTCCCTTTTTTCAATCCTCCTTCCTTCATTACTTTCAAAACTTTCTTTCCCTCAGCTACGGTTCGGCAGAAGGGAATCATCAGATTGACATTCTTGAAGCCGAAAACCTCCCTCACTCTTTTTATGGCCCGGCATTCCATTAAAAAAGCTTTTTTAAACTTCTGGTCGTAATAGCGGGAAGCGCCCCGCCAGCCGATCATAGGATTTGATTCTTCCGGTTCAAAAAGTTCTCCACCTATTAATTTTTTGTATTCATTGGTTTTAAAATCGGAAAATCTGACGATAACTTCTTTGGGCCAAAAAGCAGCGGCAATTTGGCCGATTCCCTCAGCTAATTCTTTAATAAAATATTCTTTTTTATCCTTATATTCCAGAGTTGCTTCTTCAATTTTCTTTTTTAAAGTTTTGTCTTTAATCTTGTTGAAATTGAGCAGAGCCAGGGGATGGACTTTTATCTTCTCGGCGATTATAAATTCCTCTCGGGCCAATCCGACTCCGTCATTGGGCAGAAAGGAAGTTTTAAAAGCAATGTCGGGAGCAGCAATATTTATCATTATTTTGGTCTTTAAATCAGGGATCTTGCTCAAATCGTACTCTTTGACTTTAAAAGGAACTCGGCCGGAAAAAATTCTTCCATCAAGGCCCTGGGTGCAGTCAACAGTTATTTCTTCTCCATTTTTCAAAATTCGGGAGGCTTTCTCTGCTCCAACTATTGTCGGAATTCCCAATTCCCGGGCCACTATGGCGGCGTGGCAGGTTTTACCGCCCTCCTCGGTAATAATAGCCGAAGCCAAGCGCATGATTGGAACCCAATCAGGATTGGTCATTTTAGTAACCAAAACATCCCCTTTTTTAAACTTGCCTGCTTGGGAAACATTCATTACTATCTTAGCCGGACCGAAGCCGATTTTGTCGCCAATGGCTGTTCCCGATAAAATCGGTTTCTTATCAACTTTCAACTCATACTCTTTATAAAAACTGCTTTTCTCGGCGCTGTGAACTGTTTCCGGCCGGGATTGGACTATAAAAAGCTCTCCTGTCTTTCCGTCCTTGGCCCATTCAATATCCTGGGGAATACCGTAATGATTCTCAATTTTAACCGCCCATTTAGCCAAGGTTAAAATTTCCTCGTCTTTAAGAGAAAATTCATTTTCTTTCTTAACCTTTACTTCCCTCAATCCCCCTTCTTTATTATAAACATACTTTTTATTCTTGCGCCCAAGATTTTTAACTATTAGGGGATTATATTTCTTTTTTCCCAAAAACGGTTTAAAAACATAAAAACTATCGGGGGTAATTTCCCCTTTGACAATCATTTCTCCGACTCCCCAAATGGAATTTATCAAAACCACCTTGTCAAAACCGCTTTCGGTATCCAAGCTGAACATCACTCCCGAAGAAGATTTATCGGAGCGAACCATTCTCTGAATACCCACTGAAATGGCAATATCCAAATGGTTAAAGCCCTTCTCCTCCCTGTAGGCAATAGCTCTTTGATTGAACATAGAAGCAATACATTCTTTTACCGCCTTTAAAAGATTCTCTTTTCCTCTTACATTAAGAAAAGTTTCATGTTGGCCGGCAAATGAAGCTTCCAAACTGTCTTCGGCCGTGGCTGAAGAGCGGACAGCTACGTCAATATTTGAGGAACCGGCTTCAGAGGACAATTTCTCGTAATTTTCCTCAATCTCTTTCCGAAGATCTTCGGGAAAATTAGATTTCCTAATTATTCTCTTTATCTTCCGGCTGGTTTCCTTCAAGCTGTTCAAGTCCCCGTCCTTATAGCTCCCTATTATTTTTTTTATCTCATTCTTTATTCTGTTTTCCTTCAGAAAATACCAATAAGCCTGGCTGGTCAAACAAAAACCATTGGGAATTTTAATTCCTTTCAATTGAGATATCATTTCTCCCAGTGAAGCATTTTTTCCGCCGACTCGGGGAACATCTTTTTTAGCTACTTCCTTAAACCACAATATTTTTTTAGAGTTTTTCATAATTCTTCTTTGATAAAAATAGCGATGTCCTTTTCATCTTCTCCTCCGCTTTCCGGATAAAGATTTTCACAGCAATCCGGTCTTTCCCCGACCGGGCAATTTTCGGTCTCGCAAGCCGCATAGAGTATGCCATATGTTCCCGAACATCCGCAGGGATCAACTTGTTTGGAATAACGGAAAGTACAGCTTATGCCGTTCACGGAACTGCTTTTCCTCTCTTTGGGAATAGCGTCTAAAACACCTTTTTGATAGAGTTCGGGAATAAAGTCATCACCGGAATAATTTTTATTTCCTCCGTCCCAGCCGGATTCACATCCGAAAGAAGCATCATCATAATTTCCCTCCGGCAAAACTTTATTGTTGGCATAATATTGCTGAATTGCATGGGAAATCTGATATAATTCCCTGACTCTCTTGGCATCCCTGGCTTGGGCTGCCCCCCGAATTGAAACATTAACAACCACTCCGGCCAATATGCCCATTATGGTAATAACAACCAGAATTTCCAAAAGAGTGAATCCTTTCTTATAAAGCATATTCTAATTTAATTCTACTCTAATATTCTTCCTCTTTCAATGAGAGCTTTAGCCATTAAAACCGCCTTGGGGAGTTCCTTAAAACGGATTATCGGACTTTTTCCTCCCAATTTCTCTCCCAGTGAACAGAGAATAATATTTTTTTCAGGGTATTTTTTCTTGAGGGAAGCAAGAGCCTTGAGATTCTTCTTGGGCTTGGTGACAATTTGTTTGGCCTGAATTGCCAGAAGAAGATTAATGTTTTTCTGTTTTAAAAGAATCTCTCCAACTGAATAATAACGGTCGTCAAGAGCGTCGCCCATTATGTCCAGAGGGTTAATTGGATTAATTTTTTGAGATATTTTTTTGATTTCTTTCTGGGATTTATCAGATAAGGAAGACATTTTTAAATTAAGTTTCTGGCACCAGTCGCTGGCAATCACCCCGGGCGCTCCACCGTTGGTAATCACCGCCAAACCTTTTTTGCTTTTCCCGGAAATTGAAAAACCCCGGCCTAAATCAATAAGGTCTTCCAAGCTTTCCACTTCAAAAATACCGGCTTTTTTAAAGGCAGCTGAATAGATTTTTTCGTTTCCGGCCAGACTGCCGCTGTGGGAACGAGCCGCCCGGCTTCCCTTGGCTGTTTTTCCTCCTTTGAGAATTACAACCGGTTTTTTTCTATTCAATTCCCGGGCAACTTTAATAAATTCCCTCCCCTTTCCTTCTTTAAGAGCTTCTAAATAAAGGATGACCACCTTGGTTTTTTTATCTTTGTTCAAAAACCTAAGAAAATCAATCAGGGAAAGACCTCCTTCGTTGCCGTAGGAAATTAAGCGGGAAAAACCGAATCCTTTTTCAATAACCGCGTCAATAAGAGCTCCTGATTGGGAAACAAAAGCAATTTCTCCTTTTAAAGGCGTTGCAGGAGCAAAGGAAGCATTCAATCCAACTCCGGGACTTATTACCCCCAAACAATTAGGACCGATGAAGGGAATGTTTTCTTCTTTTAATAATTTTCTTATCTTCTCCTCTTCTCTTCTCCCTTTTTCTCCCCTTTCCCTGAAACCGGCGGAAATTATTATTATCCCCCCTACTTTTTTCTCAACGCAATCCTTCACTACTTTAAGAACCACCGGGGCCGGCACGGCAATAACAGCTAAATCTATTTTTTCCTTTAGGTCAGTTATCCTGGAATAGCTTTTTTTCCTCAAGACTTTCTTTTTGTTGGGATTAACAAAGAAAATTTTCCTCTTTCCCTCTAAAAGATTTCGGGCAATACCCAAACCAACCGAATCTTTTCGGTCCGTAGCTCCAATTAAAGCCACTGAATCGGGATTGAAAATGTTTTTTAGCATATTAATTTAAAATCAACCGCTTTTATTCTCTCCCCTTGAGCGAAAACGGGATTAAAATCAATCTCTTTTATTTCAGGATTCTCTTCGGCTAATTTGGAAATCTTAACCAAGAAATCCCCTAATTTATTCAAATTAACCGGAGGGTTGTTTCTGTAACCCCTTAAAACCCTGTACCCTTTTATGCTTTTAATTGCTTTTTTGGCATCTCTTCGGGAAAGGGGCGACAGAGCAAAGGAAATATCTTTCAAGACTTCCACAAAAACGCCTCCCAGGCCGAAAACGATAACCGGGCCGAAAACCGGATCCCTTTTCATTCCGGCCATCAGTTCAATTCCCTTTTCCTTTTTTTGCAAAAGGAGAACTCCTTTTAGAGGAGTTTTCTTCTTTAAAGAGAGGAAAGCTTTTTTAAATTCCTCTTTCTCTTTTAGATTATTCCTAACCAATTCTTTCTCCGTTCGGTGGTAAACATTGGGAGAAAAAACCTTTAAAGTCAAAGGATATCCCAATTGATCAGCTTTTTTAAGGGCTTCCTTTTCCGAAGTTAATAGTTCGGTTTTACTGAAAGGGATTTTGTATTTTTCCAAGAGTTTCCTTGTTTTCTTGAAATCTAAAATCATACCTATATGATATCATTTTTATTCAGTTAAAACAAAAATACCTTTTTATTCACCCTAAAATTTGATAAAATAAGAGTATGGAGAAAGCTCTGCCCAATTTTTTAAAAAGATACTTTTGGGACGTAAACTTCAGCAAGCTGGAGCGGAAAAAGCATGCTTATTTTATTATCAAAAGAATCCTTGAAAACGGAGATGAAGAGGCGGTTAATTGGATGTTCAATAATTTCAAAAAACCAAAAATAATTAAAGTTCTCACTAAAAGCAAGAGTATTTCTCCCTTAAGCGCCAACTATTGGAGTTTAATCTTAGGGGTGCCTAAAAAGAAAATATTATGTTTGAAAAAGCAATTTCAAAAAAAACCGCGGAAAATCTGGCCCTATTAGGAAAAAGAGAAATATTGGAAAAGGCCTATTTGGCCGGCGGGACCGCTTTGGCTCTTCAAATCGGCCATCGTATTTCTTATGACCTTGATTTTTTTAGCGGGGAAAAATTCCAGCCCCAGGTTTTCTTAAAAGAATTAAGTCAAATCAAATCTTATCATCATAAGGAGACAAGAGAAGGAACAATTTTAGGAAGGCTTGGCGAGATTAAATTCAGTTTATTTTATTACCCTTACCCTCTCTTGGAAAAACCCATTGAATTCAAGGATAGCGGAATTAAGTTGGCAAGCATTGACGATATCGCCGCTATGAAATTAACGGCAATCAGCGAGAGAGGAGCAAAAAGAGATTTTATTGACCTTTATTTTATCCTTCAGGAAAAATCCCTAAAAGAAGTTTTAAAACTTTATGCTAGAAAATACGGGGCTTTGTCTTCCAATTTGATTCATATTAAAAAAAGCTTGGCTTATTTCGCTGAAGCTGAAAAAGAGTTAAGGCCGGAAATGAAAATCCCAGTTTCCTGGGAGAAGATAAAAAACTTTTTCCGGAAAGAGGTTAAATTACTTTAAAGAGAATTCGGCCATATCGGCCAAACGGCAGGCATAGCCGTATTCATTGTCGTACCAAGCCAAAACCTTGACCAAATTTCCAAGGACATTGGTTGAAAGACCGTCAACAATGGAAGAATAACTGCTCCCCTTATAGTCCGATGAAACCAAAGGTTCTTCGGAGAAGGCGAAAATCTCTTTTAATTCTTCTTTTTGAGAATATTTTTTCAAAATTGCATTTACTTCCCGAGAGGAAGTTTTCTTTTTGGATTGAATCACAAAATCAACAATGGAAACAGTCGGAGTGGGAACTCTTAAAGCTAAACCGTCCAACTTTCCTTTTAATGAAGGAAGGCATTTTTCTACCGTCTTGGCTGCCCCGGTTGTGGTGGGAACGATATTGATTGCTCCGCTTCTTCCCCGGCGGAGATCTTTTTTATGAGGGCCGTCAAGAATATTCTGGCTGGTTGTATAGCTGTGAACGGTGGTCATCAATCCCCTCTCTAGGCCGATTTCCTCCTCTAGGATTTTAGCTAGCGGAGCCAGACAATTGGTAGTACAGGAGCCCATAGAAATAATCTTATCTTCGGGACTGAATTTTTCTTCGTTAACCCCCAAAAGATAAGTGGGAATGTCATCGGATTTAGCCGGAGCCGATATTATTACCTTTTGGGCTCCCGCTTTAAGATGTTTTTCCGCCTCCTCTTTGTTCCTAAAAAAACCGGTGCATTCCAGAACCAAATCTATTTTTAATTCCTTCCAGGGAAGATTTTCGGGATCTTTTTCCGTTAAAAGCTCTATTCTTTCTCCGCCGACAACCAATTTATCGTCGCTTATTTCCACTTTTTTCTGATAAGAACCGTAGCTGGAATCATTTTTCAAAAGATAGCCCATCGTTTTAGGGTCGGCTAAATCGTTAATGGCTGTTATTTCCAACTCCGGATATTTTTCCCTAATTCTTCTAAAAACCAAACGGCCTATTCGACCGAATCCATTTATGGCTATTCTCATAGATTTAGGAGTTCTTCTATTTTCTTCCTGTTAAAGCCGATGATAAACTGGCCGTCCGCTTCCAGAACGGGCACTCCTCTCTGATTGGTTTTTTCAATCATTTCCCTGGCCGCCTCTTGATCTTGAGAAACATTTACTTCTTTGAAATCAATTCCTTTTTCCTCAAGAAAATTCTTCAAGGCCACGCAATAGGGACAAGCTTCGGTGCTGTAAACTTTTATATCCCTCATAATGATTAATTTTGGCAAACTTCAGTCGGCTGACCTTTGGTTAACTCGCAGATTAAATTGGTTAAATTTTCTTTTTCCGTTTCTTCTCCGCTTCTCTCGCCGGAACCTACCCGATAGTACTTACAGCCGATTACCAAGGTGGGAACTCCTCCGGTGCTGTACTTCTGAAAAACATCCATATCGGCATCTGAATCCATATTGTCATGAAAAGCAATTTTATCCCCGAATTCTCCGGCTACTTCTTTTATTACCGGATGCTCCCAGGAACAATGAGGACAGCTTTCCGAACCGAAGAAATAGACTAGCGGCTTGCCGTCTTCTTTACAGACCTCTTCTCCGCTCTCTTTGAATCCTCCGATTGATTCATCATCATTTTCTTCCTTTTGAATTTCATTCATTCTTATTCCCTGGGGAAACAAGATACTTCCGTCTTTAACCATATGACAGGTAATCTTTTGGCCATTGATATCCACTTCAAATCTATAAAGGCCTTTTTCCTCTTCAACCTCCCCTATTAGGGCAGCTTGAGCCGCTCCCTGGAGGATATTTTTATTTATATATTCCACTCCCTTATCGGCAGCTTCTTGAGGCGGAATACTTTTAAAATCCACTTGAAAATAGACCAGAAGAGCAATTAAAACTAAGGATAAACCGGCAAGGATATATATTATGTTGTTTTTGTTATTTATCATACTTTTCTATTCTAACAATTTTTAATTTAAAAATCAATTAGGGAATCTATCATTTCTTTTGGCTTCTTTATTTTCAATAATTCAAGCATTGTCGGAGCAATATTGGAAAGCTTCCCTTCTTTTTTAAGTTTGTATTTGTTATCGGAAACAAGAATAAAAGGAACCAAGTTGGTTGAGTGGCAGGATATGGGATTACCTTGTTCATCAATCATTTCCTCGGCATTGCCATGGTCGGCTGTTATTAAAAAGGTTCCTTCTCCAACCGAGCTTACTATTTTCTCCAAGCAATTATCCACCGTTTCCACCGCTTTGATTGCCGCCTTGAGATTTCCGGTATGGCCGACCATGTCAGGATTGGCAAAATTAAGGATAACAACTTGATATTTGGATATTCTCTTTAACAACTCTTCGGTTATTTTCCGGGCTGACATTTCCGGCTTTAAGTCGTAAGTGGCCACTTTGGGGCTGGGAACAATCACTCTTTTTTCAGCGGGAAAAGCCTTTTCCTCTTCTCCGTTGAAGAAAAAAGTGACATGGGGGTATTTTTCCGTTTCGCCAATTCTCAACTGGTTTAATCCTTCCCTGCTCAATACTTCGCCCAGGGTATTTTTAATCTTTCTTTTTTTAAAAGCCACTCCGGCTTTTATTCCTTCGTAGTATTCGGTCATAACCGTCAAGTTAAATCCTTTTTTGATTAAAAGCTGGCTTAATTGCCTCGGGCGGTCGGAGCGAAAATTGAAAAAAATGATTGAATCATCCTTTTTTATCCCCTGGTAACCGCCGATAACAGTCGGCTCTATAAACTCATCTGTTTCTCCTCTTCGGTAGGCCTCTGTCAAAGCTTCGGAAGCCGATCCGGCTTTTATCCCCTTGGCTTTAACTAAAGCTGAATAAGCTTTCTTGGTTCTTGACCATCTTTTATCCCTGTCCAGGGCATAATACCTCCCTATGAGAGTGGCTATTCTTTCCCCTTCCATTCTTTTCTCTAACTCATTTAAGTAATGAGGGGCCGATTTCATGGAAGTGTCCCGACCGTCGCTGAAAATATGAATAAAAACATTTTTAAGTCCCTTGTCCCGAGCCATTTTCATTAAAGCAAAAAGATGGTTTTGGTGGGAATGAACTCCGGCATCGGAAAGAAGCCCCATTAGATGCAGGGAGGAATTGTTTTTCTTTGCATTGTCAACGGCTTTCTTGAGGGCGGGATTTTGGAAAAAAGATTTATCCTCGATACTCTCGTTGATTTTAAGGATATTCTGCTCCACCACTCTCCCCGCTCCGAGATTCAAGTGGCCAGTTTCGGAATTACCCATCATCCCCTTTGCCAAACCAACCGCTTGGCCTGAAGCTTTAAGTTCTCCATAGGGATATTTCTCTTTAAGGGAATTAAAAAAGGGAGTTTTAGCCAGCAAGACGGCATTTCCCCTTTTCTCCTTCCTTATCCCCCAGCCGTCTAAAATTATCAAAATCAAAGGTTTCATAATTTCTTTTCAATATTAAGAAGCCTGTTGTATTTGGCCATCCTCTCCCGAGGACCGGGAGCTCCCGATTTTATGAAATCGGCTCCGAGCCCGACAGCCAAATCGGCTATAAAATCGTCCTCTGTTTCTCCGGACCGATGGGAAACAATAATTTTCCACTTCTTCCTCTTGGCCAAAAGACCGGCTTTAATCGCTTCGCTGACCGTCCCAATTTGATTGGGCTTGAGAATCATAGCGTTGCATATTCTCTTTTTGGCTATTTTCCTGATTCTCTTCGGATTGGTGGTTAAGAGATCGTCTCCAACCAGAATCATTTTTTTAATTCTTTTATTCTTTCTTTTTTCAAGAGCAGATTTCAGCCTTTTCCAGCTTGACCAGTCATTTTGGTCAAAAGGATCTTCTAGGAATATAATGGGAATTTTCTTTATCATTTTCTTGTACTTTTTAATAAGTTCCCGGGCGGTAATATCCTTGCCTTCAAAATTATATTTCCCTTCTTCAAAGAATTCGGAAGCGGCACAGTCCAAACCCAGTTCAACTTCTTTGCCATAACCGGCTTCCTTAACCGCTTTAAAAACCAGTTTTAAAGCTTTGATATTCCTCTTTAAGGGAGGAGAAAATCCGCCTTCGTCTCCCTTAAGGCAATTTCCAAACTTATTCTTCAAAATCTCTTTTAATTCTTGATAAACCTCCCGCCCTATTTTTAAGTTTTCTTCAAAACTATCCTTAAGGGGAACTATCATAAATTCCTGAATATCCAAATCGTTATCGGCGTGAACTCCGCCCTCCAAAATATTGAAGCAGGGCCGGGGAAGCTTTTTGGGTTTTTTAATTCTGAAACTTTTGTTGATATGTTCAAACAACTCAAGACCGGCTTTATTGGCCGAATAACGGCAAAAAGCTAGGGATAAAGGAAGGATGGCATTCACTCCCAATTTTGATTTATTCTCAGTGCCGTCTAAATCTATTAAAAACTTGTCAAACTCCTTTTGATTGTCAAACTTTCTTCCTTTCAAAAGAGGAGCGATAATTCGACTGATATTTTTGGCCGCCTTTTCGGCTTTGAGGCTTAAAGCTTCGTGTTCCCCCACCGAAGCGCCTGAAGGAACCGAAGCCGAAAAAACTCCATTTTCCGTTTGGAGTTTGACTTCAATGGTAGGCTCTTTTCTGGAATTTAAAATTTGCTTTGCTTTTATAAACTTAATCATTTTTTTCCAAATAATCGCTTAAGTTTAAAGCTGCTTCGGCTCCCTGGCCGGCTGCTATCA
The DNA here is from genome assembly GCA_964409215.1 of uncultured Candidatus Saccharibacteria bacterium. GTDB lineage: Bacteria > Patescibacteriota > Minisyncoccia > Minisyncoccales > CG1-02-41-26 > CAYPCL01. The sequence goes on from CAYPCL010000006.1 coordinate 13,300, forward strand.
CCACTTGTTTCCATCTGGTGTCGTTGACATCTCCTATGGCAAATAAGCCGGGATCGGAGCTTTGAAAAGTTCGGGGATCAACTTTTATCTCCCCTTTTTCGTTAAAATCAACCAATCCTTTTAGAAAACCGGTGACCGGAACGGAGCCTATTTCAATAAAAACTCCTTGAACCGCCAATTCTTCCTTTTCTCCCGTTTCAACATCTTTATACCTTATTGATTCAACCTCTTTCTCCCCTTTTATCTCTTCCACTTTCTTATTCAGTTTAATCTTAATATCTTTTTTTTCGGCTTGTTCAATTAGAGCTTGGTCCGCTTTGGGCCGGGGAAGCAATTCAAAAAGAAAAACTTCTCGGGCATATTTGGTTAAATCCAAGGCCGCTTCAAATCCGGCGTTTCCTCCGCCGATTACGGCAACTTTCTTGTCTTTGAAAAAAGGAGCGTCGCATATCGGACAATAGGAAACACCTCGGCCACTAAATTCTTTCTCGCCGGGAATCTCCAGAAAACGGGGTACGGCTCCGCTGGCAACAATAATCGTTTTGGCCTGGAATAAGTTTCTCTTCTCCGTTTTTAGCCGGAAAGTTCCGCTTTTTTCCACTTTAACCACCTCTTCTTTTCTTATCTCAAAATTATCCGTCTTCTTAAGATGATTTTCAAATCTCTTTATTAAATCCATTCCCTTGATTCCGGGTAATCCGGGATAATTGTCAACTTCCGAAGTTTTACCGATTTGGCCTATAAGATCCTTGGTTAAAAGAAGAAAATTGATTTTTTTCCGAGCCAGATAAATCCCGGCTGTGATGCCGGCCGGCCCGCCGCCGATAATAATTGAGTCATAACTTTTTCCCTTCATATCTTTTTTTTGAGAATTTTTTTCAAGGCCGGATCCTCTTCCAGATAATCTAATGAGAACAATAAATTATTTTTAAGCCAGTTTCTCTTGGTATTGACTTCCAGCAAAGAGCCTTCCAATTCATAGCCGTAGATTACTTTTCCGTCTTCCATCATCAGATTAAGAGCTTTTAATAAATTGGAGGAAGAATCTTTCTTGAGATAATTAAAAATCTCGGAAGTAAAGATAAACCGCCCGGCTGATACTTTTTCAAAAAAGTTTTCTTTTATCCTTTTAATTTTATGAAGGCGCCGGGCAATTTTTTCCGTTTCAAGGGCTTTGGAGAAAAATTCATTTCTTTCAAAACCCAAAACCGGCTTTTGAGAGGTTTTAAAAATCTTTTTAAGCTGGCTTAGAGCCGGTTTTTTGGCCTGGCTGATTTTGTCCGGCAGGAGAAGAGCAAAGGGATCTTTCTTGATTTGGCTCTTTGCCTTTAAAACCGTTCGGTCGATTCCCTTGGAATCCAGCTGAAAGGAGCTGGATATTTTCTCGCTTCCCTTTGTCTTATTCTTTTTAAAATAATCGGCTAGATTTTTCTTTTCCTCGGAGAAAATCAAATTAATCTGGTCAAACCCGGAATTCTTGCTCTCTTCAATAAAATAATCAATGAGAGGCCTGTCCCCCAAAGGGAGAAATTCTTTGGCTATTACTTTGTTCAAAGGATGGAAATCAAGATCCAAGCCCATTATTGGTATTAATACTTTTTTGGGATTCATAATTATTTCTCTTTATTCCGGAGAAAAGTGGGAACTTCCCAGTCGTTTTCCCCGAACAATTCTTCTTCTTGATTCTTTTTAACTTTCTTGGCCTCCAAAGCCGATCTTCTTTTGTTTTTTGTTTTCTTTTTTCTTTTCTTTTTCCCTTTTCTTTTCGGTTTTGTTTTTTTCTTTTCCTGGGCCGGAAGATTATTGCCGATTCCCAAAAAATTAATTATTATTTTCCTTCCTTTTTGGGGACTTTGGGAGATTCCGAAAATTATTCTGGCCCGGGAATTCAAATTAAAAACTTCATTGGCTATCTGTTCAACTTCCTTAATGGCCAGATTTTTATCCGAAGAGACATTGAAGAGAATCCTCTTTAATTTATCCGGGCGGATGAAGAAGGGGTTTTCAAAGAGAGACTTTATTGCCTCTTCTACTCTGTTCGAGCCGCTGGCCGAACCCCGACCGAAACAGACTATTTGATTCCTCCCTTTCAAAATGCTCCTTATGTCGGCAAAATCAATATTAATGAGGCCGGGCAGGGAAATGACATTGATTAAATCTTTAAGGTATTTGATAAGAATTTGATTTATTGAGGAAAGAGCCTTCTTTAAAGCCGTCTTTTTATTGGAGCGTTTAAGAATCTTTTCATTGGGCAGAATTATAGTCCCGGAAAGATTGGGCTTTATCTCCTCCAGAGATTTTTTGGCCATTTTCATTTTCTTTTCTCCTTCAAAACCGAAAGGAAGAGTGAAGATACCCAGGGAAATTATTTTCTTTTTTCTTAAAAATTGGGAGAAGACCTGGGAAACTCCCGAACCAACTCCTCCTCCGAGACAACTTATCAAAATTACCAAATCCGTTTTTTCTATTTCTTTATTAATCTTATCTTCCACTTCCAAGATTGCTTTTTTAGCAATATCAATATTCATTCCTGTTCCCCAACCCCGGGTTTCTTTCTCTCCAAAGGAAAATTTCTTAATCTTGGCGGGTAGATTTCTAAAACTCCTCTTGTCGGTGTCAACCAAAAGAAACTTCACCTTTCTTAGTCTAGAAGACATTTCTTTAAGAATAGAGGAAGCCCCTCCGCCGATTCCGATAATCTTAATTTTAATCTTCCTCGGCTTGAATTTTTCAGTTGTTTTCTTGTTGCTCATCTTTTTCATCACTCCTAGTAAGTTCTTCTATTTTTCTCTTTACTATCTCGTTGCCGGGATTAAGCTCTAAAACTTTATTATATTGCTTCAGAGCTTCGGCTATATCTCCTTTGGCTTCATAAGTCAGACCGAGGGAAAATATGACATTGGAATAATTGGGAACCAGGCTTAGAATGTTCTGGAACTGCCTGATTGCTTTATCATATTCCCTTTGACCGTAATAGAGCCGGCCCAGCTGGAAGCGGGCATTAAGGGAGAAAGGAGTCGCGCTGACTAAATTCTCCAGTCTTTCAACGGCTTTTTCCGGACTGCCCTCCTCTAAATCAAGGCTGGCTAGTTGGATGATAGCCGGTTCGTAATTTTCCTTGAGTTCTATGGCTTTATTGAATAAGCTTCTGGCTTTAGTCATTCTTACTTCCTCGTCTTCTTCTCCTCCAGCCATTGTCAGTCTTCCCAATTCGGTATAGAGAGCAGGATTGTTGGGCTCCGATTCTAGAGCCGACTTATAGGTCTTAATCCCCCACTCCAAAGCTCCTTGAGCCAAGCCTTGGATTCTGGTGTAAACGGAACCTAAAGTTTCTTTGGCTGCTACCATTTCCGGAGCCAAATTGGTGGCTCTTCTTCCTTCTTTGATGCTTTCCAAAACCAGACCTTCCACCAATTGATCATTTGGATTTTCTTTGGCTAACTCTTTTGAAATCTCGTTGAGATAACTGCCGGCCAAAGCCATATGGTAAACCGCTCTCTTGTCGTTCAAATTAACCGCTTTTCGGAGCTTAACCAAATTATTATCGGGCTTAATCAAATAATCCTTGTAATAGGCGTCGGCGATATAGCTTTTGGTTAGGCTGAAGAAAAAGAGTCCCACTCCGAGGAGAATTACCCAGAAAAGGATGCTGACTATCAGGCCCAATTCCGGCAAATCGGAGAAATTAATGGTCTTTTCTTTCTGGGGTTTTCTCCAGGCAATGGTCCCCAATCCCAGAAAGAGCCAAAAACTGAAAGCCAGGGTTAAATTCTGATAGAAAACAACTTGAGCTATGACAAGAGCAGTTAAGGCAATTATTAAAGGAAATTGCACTTTCAAGTCGGAACTGAATTTACCCAAAGAGACGACAAACCAGGAAATAACGAAAAACATCGCTATCAAAGCCAGGTAGCCTAAAAAGCCCAGAATGCCGGTTGTCCCCAAAAGTTCGGCCAAATGGCTGCTCGACCTGTCAAATCTTACATTCCACAAGGGACCTTGGACAAAGCTGTCCGG